>CAZQSL010000127.1:0-10204 GCA_964595945.1 uncultured bacterium | reverse complement strand
GAGGAAGCTCTCGGCATGGCCGAAGGCCTGCTCGACCTCGCACACGAAAAAACAAAACAACCCCAAACAAAACATATCGACCTGACCGAACTCATCAAGTCTGAAATCGAAAACCAGGCAATATCAGCCGCCCGCAAGGAAATCACTATCAACTACAGCTACCCCGAAACCGGCGGCGCACCCATATACGCAGACGAAACAAGCGCGGCACTCGTCATTCGCAACCTGCTGTCAAATGCGGTAAAATATTCCAAAAGAGGCGGACATGTCGACGTGACCGTCGCCAGATGGAACAATCACGCAAAACTGATTGTTAAGGATCACGGGATAGGAATACCCCCGGAGCACCTTGAAAAACTGTTCCAGGAATTCAGCCGCGCCGATAACGCCCGCCTCCACGCAAGGGGGACAGGACTCGGCATGAGCATTGTCAAACGCGCGGTGGAAAACCTTCAGGGCACCATCTCTGTCACTTCGCGCCCCGGTACCGGCAGCCAATTCACCGTCACGATCCCACTCGCCGCCACACTGCCGGACAGCAACGCCAAACAATGAGCATTTACAAACTTTCATGCCACCATGAAAGCATCAAATAACATCCCGGAGGATTTCGATGGAAGAAATTATCAAAATACTTGGTGACAAAGCACAAGGACTGCTCACACACAAATGCACGACGATCGACCAGAGTCAGCTCGCACTGCCCGGCCCCGATTTCGTCGACAGAGTATTCGCCCAAAGCGACCGGCCCGTACAGGTCCTGCGCAACCTCCAGCAACTCTTCGGCACCGGCCGCCTCGCCAACACCGGCTACGTCTCCATCCTGCCAGTCGATCAGGGCATCGAACACTCTGCCGCCGCATCCTTCGCCCCCAACCCCATGTACTTCGACCCCGAAAACATTGTACGCCTCGCCATCGAGGCAGGCTGCAACGCCGTCGCCACGACACTCGGCGTCCTCGCTCTGACTGCCAGGAAATACGCCCACAAAATCCCCTTCATCCTGAAAATCAACCACAACCAGCTGCTCAACTACCCTCCCATCTTCGACCAGATACAATTCGCAACAGCCGACCAGGCTTATGACCTCGGCGCAGCCGGCATCGGCGCCACCATCTATTTCGGATCACCTGAGTCCAACCGCCAGATACAGGAAATCTCCGAAGCCTTCGCGCGCGCTCACGAACTCGGACTCTTCACCGTCCTCTGGTGCTACCTGCGCAACCCCGCATTCTCAAGAGAAGGCATCGACTACCACACCGCCGCAGACCTCACCGGACAGGCCAATCACATCGGCGCTACCATCAAAGCCGACATCGTCAAACAGAAACTCCCCGAAACCAACGGCGGCTACAACGCCATAAAATTCGGCAAAACCCACAAATACGTCTACGAAAAACTCACCACCGACAACCCCATCGACCTCACCCGCTACCAGGTGGCCAACGGCTACATGGGCCGCGTCGGCCTCATCAACTCCGGCGGCGCCTCAGGCACCAATGACCTGCAGGACGCGGCTGTCACGGCTGTCATCAACAAACGCGCAGGCGGCATGGGACTCATACTCGGACGCAAAGCATTCCAGAAACCCTTCGCCGAAGGCGTCAAAATCATCAATACCGTTCAGGATGTCTATCTGTCGAAAGACATTACCATCGCCTGACCGATTCGCGTATGCAAAACTGACACGTGTGGCGCGGAGGGCAGGGCGCAGAGCCCTGCCCTGCATCCGAATGACACGGCTTATGTCTTTCCAGCACAAGCATGGGTCTCTCGCGCTCATCATTCAGACCGTTCTCGAAAAGAATCCTGATTACCCCTGATACCGAGTTGCAAACCAAAAAGTATAACCAAAAACGGCCACATCGGAATTCTTCTTTTGAGAAACGACTGAAATACGATATATCAATTGTATTTCCCTACGTATGGCTATGGTCTGTCAAGATGATCCGTTGTAGCATCCGAAAACAAAAAAGGCTTTCTGACACGGATTTACACGGATAATACAAACATGTTCTCTATAAAGCAGGGTTTATCCCCGTGCCGCTTTTATACAAATGGATAGGGTATTTCTATTGATATCCAGAATAGCCGGATTTCTCGCTTCGCTCGGAATGGCAGTCATTACTCAGTCTCTTCGGGGCTGATACTTCGCCGCCACTCCGTCACTCACCGTTCTTTCCTTCCATGTTTGCACACAAGTGGATGACTTCGCTTCATCACAACGACATTTTGCAACCAATCACGAGCCTGATATGTTAGAATAATATTAGCACTACTACGTCGGCACAAGAAGAATAGAAAAGGAACAACATGCCGGGCAAATATCTCGGAACATTACCACGCCATGACCCGCTCCACGGCTATCTGCAGTACGACATACAGCCTCAACTGAGCGGATGGGTGCAAAACGCGCGCTACAGGGTCTTTCAGCTCAACGCGTCCAACGACGTCTACCTCTACGAAGAAAAAAACACACTCACGAAATTCATCGGCAAATTTTTTCTCACCGGAGGCAACTCCAACCACGAAAAGGCCTCCAAAACCCTCGCGCGCGAATACTTCAACCTCTGCGAAGTACGAGGTCACGGCCTTACATCCATGCCCCATTATGTCGCCCGCCCCCTCGGTTGCAACTACTCGCTCAACGACCTCCTCGTCACCGAATACTGCGAAGGCGAACTTTTCAGCAATATCATAGAGCGCGCCATCTTCCACAACGACCACGAGCGCCTCCGACGCAAACTCACCGCACTCGCCTACTTCCTGTCGACTCTCCACAACCGCACGGCCATCGAAGCCACCGTCAATTTCGACCTCGACTGCATGTATATGGATCACCTCGTAAAACGCCTGCTCCACTATCATGCCATCACCTGGGACGAAGCCCGCGAACTCTACTGGCTCATGGACCGCTGGCGCGAAAACCCCGCTATGTGGGCTGACAACCAGGTGCTTGTCCACGGCGACGCCACTCCCTCCAACTTCATGTTCGGCGACGGACTCGGCGTCATGACATACGACCTCGAACGCGCCCGCCGCGACGACCGCCTCTACGATGCCGGCCGCATCGCCGGCGAACTCAAGCACTTTTTCCTCCAGTTCACCGGCAACAGATTCGCCGCCGAACCCTACATCGGACACTTCCTCTGGGAATACTCCTGTCACTTCCCCGACCGCTACCGGGCATTCGAGTCCATCACCGCTCGCAATCCTTTCTACATGGGCATCACTCTCCTGCGCATCGCGCGCAACAACTGGCTCGACGGCCGCTACCGCCGACAGCTCATCGACGAAGCAAAATACTGCCTCAGGGGGTTCTGATGGATATCAAGGGCGTACTCTTCGACATCAACGGCACCATGATCGACATCCACACTGACGAACACGACGACAACATCTACCGCACTATCAGCAATCTGCTATCCTTCCAGGGCATCCAGATAAGCCACGACGCCGTCCGCGAAAAATACTTTCACATCATGAAAGAACAGCGCGACTCAAGCGGCGAACGCTATCCCGAATTTGATGTGGTCGCCATTTTCAAACATATTGTCGAACATCACTCCACCGCCTTCACCCGCCGCCTCAATCCCGAAAAAATCGCTCAGCTTCCACTCCTGCTCGCCGAAGTCTACCGCGCCGCTTCCCGCCACCGGCTACATGTATACCACGGTGTCCGTGAAACCATAGAACACGTCACCCGCCACTACCGCACAGCCATCGTTTCCGACGCGCAGAGCGCCTGGGCACTGCCCGAACTCAACGCTGTAGGACTCCTCGCCTACTTCGATCCCATTATTATCTCCGGCGACTACGGATACCGGAAACCGGACAAACGGCTTTTCGAAACCGCCCTCGAAAAAATGAAAATCGAACCGCAACACTGCGTCTTTGTCGGCAATGACATCTATCACGATGTCCATGGTGCCCGGCAGCTCGGCATGAAAACCGTTCTCTTCAAATCCAACCAGGGCGCCTGGGATCGCGACGGCATCGAAGCCGATTATATCATTTACAAATTCCCCGAACTCCTCGATGCCATTCACTTCATCAGACATCACCATTAGTCCCGGGACATATCAGGAATCAACTGCCGCGCCATGTTGTCTTGATACGTATCTCCGTATTCGACATGCGAAAACACAATACTCCGGCACACAGCAGTTTGCCCTTATCCCTGGGGCCTAAGGGCTTGTCACAAAATAACCTTAGCATCTTGCTTGTCTTTATTTTCCGTCTTCTGTGTTGCCTGCTCAGTTACATACCTTTAGGTATGCTCCTTCGCAAGCGCCTTGATTGCGGCCAAAAATACGGCGCAATCTTGCTATGTTTATTTTCTTCCAAACCCTAAGAGGATTAGCGGGGTTTTCCCGGGCTGGCGAAAAGCTCCGGGCGGGCATGTGCGAGCGCTGGGAGTTGGGCGCGTATGGAATCCTGCATGGAAAGGTCGATGGTGGCGAAAATGGAGCATTCGCAGTCCGGGGCGGAGGCGAGGGTGTTGCCCCAGGGATCGATGATGAGGGAGCGGCCGTAGTAGGTGTTGCCGTCGCAGGCGTGGCCGTATTGGGCGGGTGCGGCGATGAAGACCTGATTTTCGATGGCGCGTGCCTTGAGGAGTGGCAGCCAGTGGTCTTTGCCGGTGTGAAGTGCGAAGGCTGCGGGGATGAAGATGATGCGTGCGCCGAGATGGAGGGTCAGGTGGCGGAAGAGTTCGGGAAATCGCAGGTCGTAGCAGATGGCGAGGCCGACTGGTGCGATGGGTGTGTCTACGACGGTGGGGGTGGAGCCGGGGGACATTATTGTGGATTCCTGGTAGACGGCGGAGCCTGGGATGTCGATGTCGAAGAGGTGGATTTTGCTGTATGATGCGGCGATGTTGCCCTGGGGGTCGATGACGAGTGTGGTGTTGGAGGGTTTGCCGTCGGCGCCGGGGGTGAAGACTGTGCCGGCTATGAGTGTGATTTGGAGTGATGCGCATAGTGCGCGCAGGCGCATGAATGTGCCTGTGGCGATTGGCATCACTTCCGGTATGGTCGATCTGTCGGGCATGGCCGCCCAGTATTCGGGGATGCCGATGAGTGTGGCGCCCCGGTTGGCGGCTTCGGTGATGAGTGCCGCGGCTTTGAGGTAGTTGATTTCGAGGTCGGGGGTGGTAGTCATCTGGATGGCGGCGATTGTGTGTTTCATGGGTGTGTCCATTGTGAGTGTTTAGGCGGATCGTTTATTGGCATGCGCCGGGTACTGTGATAGTATCTGAATCGTTGCTGATTGAATTATATGATGAATCTGGCGATATGGGGAAGAAGTTGCGGGTGGAAAATGATTGCGGGCGGAAAACGCATGAAAAATCTGATGATCGGTATAGATATCGGGACGTCTGGGGTCAAGGTGGCGGCGGTTGACGAAAAGGGACGCGTGGCGGGCAAGGCCTTCGCGGAGTATGCGCTGAAGGTGCCGCGCGCTGGCTGGGCTGAGCAGGATGCGGGCGACTGGTGGCGGGGAGTGACGGTGGCGATGAAGGGCTTGTGGGGTAGTGGCGTGCGGGCTGGAGATGTGGCTGCCGTGAGTTTCAGCGGGCAGATGCATGGACTTGTGACGCTCGATGAGCATGGGGAACTGGTCAGGGATGCGATAATCTGGTGTGATCAGCGGACGGCGGGCGAAAGTGAGTGGATCGAGGCGCGGTATGGCCCGGATTTGATAAGGGCGACCGGTAATCCGCCGCTTGCGGGTTTTACGTTGCCCAAGCTTGTGTGGATGCGGCGGCATGAGCCGGCGCTATTCGGCAGGATCGGCAAGGTGCTGCTGCCGAAGGATTATGTGAGGTACCGTATGTGCGGCGGGCTGGCTGTCGATGTGTCTGATGCCGCGGGTACGTGCATGATGGATATTGACAGTTGCGAGTGGATTGATTGGCTGCTTGACGAACTGGGTATAAAAAGTGAGTGGATGCCGGAAGTGGTGGCGTCGGATCATGTCTGTGGGGCGGTGACGCGCGAAGCGGCGGTGGCGACGGGTCTTGTGGAGGGTACTCCCGTGATAGCCGGAGGCGCTGACAATACGTGCGCCGCGGTCGGGACTGGAGTCGTGAGGGACGGGCGTGTGTCGTCGTCCATCGGGTCGTCGGGGGTGGTGTTTGCGCATAGCGATACATTGCGTGTCGATCCCGGCGGGCGGGTGCACAGCTTCAATCATTCAGTGCGAGGCAGTTATTATCTGATGGGAGTCGCGCTGTCGGCAGGGATGTCGATGAGGTGGTTGAGAGATACTGTGTTCGCGGCCGAGGCGGCAGGATGTGCCGCGGACGGACGTGATATATATGATATGATGACAGGGCTTGCGCGCGAAGTGCCGCCGGGAAGTGATGGGGTGGTGTTTTTGCCATACCTGTCTGGAGAGCGTACGCCACACAGGGACCCCTATGCTAGGGGTGTGTTTTTTGGACTCGCGCTTTCGCACGGGCGCGGCCATATTGTGAGAGCGGTGATGGAGGGTGTGGTGCTGGCGCTTGCGGACGGGCTCGATATAGTGCGGGAGCTCGGGGGAGAAGTCACTGAAGTCAGGGCGACTGGAGGGGGAGCGAAAAGCGAATTGTGGCGGCAGATGCAGGCCGATGTGTTCGGTGTACCGGTAGTGACGCTTGAGTCGGACGAAGGCCCGTCTTATGGCGCCGCGCTGATCGCAGGTGCGGGAGCCGGTATTTTCGAAAGCATCGCCGCGGCGGCAGATGCGAATGTAAAAATCGCGCAAAGGGTGATGCCGGATATGGAGCGTCATGAAATTTATATGGAGCGGCAGGGGCTTTACCGCGAGCTATATGTGCGACTGAAGGAATCATTCAGAAACGCACGATGACAGCGGCACAGCCGCCTGAGAGAGAGGGAAATCCGAAATGAAAGCAGTGTCGAAATATCTGGTTGCAATGCTGATGACAGTGGCGGCGGGTGTAGTCATCGTCGTGGCATCGCCGGGAAAAGTTGGCGCGGAGGGAGCTGCCGCCGGAAAAATCAGGTTTTACATGCCGGTGTCGCCGGCGATGAAAAACAGCGGTCTCGTAAAGATGCTCACGGATTTCACGAAAGTGATTTCACAAAAGACCGGCATGTCATTCGACATCATCGCCGAGGTGTACGATTACGACGAAAGCCCAAGTGAAAAAACCTATAATATGTTCAAGGCCAAAAAAGCGGATTTCGCGTATATTCACTCCAATGAGTATGCGAGCAATTTCGATAAATACAATAAGGTTATGAATCCCGCGATGATCCTGGTGGTCAACAATTCATCAAGCTTCGACTACTGTCTGTATGCCAGAAAAGATGGGCCGGTCAAAACGCTTGAGGATGCAAAAAACTACACATGGGGCGGGTCAGACACGATCATGGCGCGCGTGCTGCTCGATGAAAAGGGCTATGACATGCCGGTCAGCAAGTTTTTCAAAGAAGTGAAATTCATGGATGACATACCGATCACAAAAGCGGTGGAAGCCCTCGCGAAGGGAAAGATCGACTGTTTTTCATCGAGCAGAAATTTTCTCGCGATCAGCGGCAATGTCATGGACAGTAATGGGCAGAAGACTGTGGTGATGCCGCGCGAAATCGCATGCGCGAAGGGACCGCTCAACTGGATATTCGTCTTCGGCAAAAACGTGCCGGCAGCGCAGGCGGCGATGATCACCCAGATGCTGACATCGGCCGACAGGAGTCCCGATTTCAAAAATTACCGTTTTCTTTTCATGGCAATCAAGGGTAAATTCGTCAAGTACAACGAATCCGACATGGCACGCACCAGGGAACTTGCCAGGATCGAAAAAGCAAAAGGCTGGGACAGGGAAAAGAGAGAACTGCTCAAAAAGAGCGGCTATACCCTGAAATGACAAAAAGCGACGACTGTCGAAACTGTGGCGCGCCGCTGACGAAGAGAGTAGAATAGAGGATGACGAAGACGAAGACGGGAGGCGCGAATTGAAAAAGATATGGGTGATCGGGCTTGCGGCGGCAATTGTCGTCGCGACGGCGACGCATGCGGCCTTCAACAATAAAATCCGGTTTTACAACATTGTGGCGAAAGGGATCGCCGGCGGGTCGATTTCGCAGGTGCTTGCGGACATCGGCACGGAGATGGGCAAGCAGACAGGCTACGACGTGAAATACATGGAAGTCGCCTATACGCCCGGAATGAACATCACGGACATGGTCTACACGGCATTCAGGACCGGGCAGGGCGAAATGGCCTATGTGCAGTCGGGCGAATACATGGTGGACTACGCGAAATACAAGTCGGTGATGACACCCGCATTCACACTGACGATGAATAACCGCGTGAACCACGAGGAGTGCATATTCGTGAGAGCAGACGACGGATACACATCGCTCGCGGCGCTCAAGGGAAAGACATGGGGTGGCGTGGACACGAGATCGACGCGGCTCATCATGCACGAAAACTCGATCAACATGCCGGTTGGACAGTTCTTCGGAAAAGTGAAATTCATCGAAGATGCGCCGTTCAATCCACTTGTCGACGCACTTGCGAAAAAAGAAATCGATGTATTCACCGCCAACCGAAATTACATCGACATTGCAGGCGGCGGTAAAAATGTGGCCGTGCAGGGCGCGACGGGCAAGGTGACCAATGTCAAACTCAAACCCCTCGCCTGCACCGAAGGCGAACTCAACTGGGTATTCGTATTCAACAAGGCTGCGGTGCCCCCCGACGTCATCACGAAGATCACGAATGTTTTCCTCGGCGCTAACAAAAATCCGGGCTTCAAGCGCTTTCAGTTCATGTTCATATCGTTCAAATGCAAATTTGTCCCCATCAGGGAAACGATGCTGGAGCGTACAAAAAAGATCGTCGAGATGCGCCGCACCCTCGGATGGGAAAAAGAATACGTCGAACATCTGAAAAAGAGAAAAACAGGCAAGTAGCAGAGGCCGGCTTGTACATCAAAAGCTAAGGGCTTGTCACAAAATAACCTTAGCATCTTGCTTGTCTTATTTTTCCGTCTTCTGTGTTGCCTGCTCAGTTACATACCTTTAGGTATGCTCCTTCGCAAGCGCCTTGATTACGGCCAAAAATCCGGCGCAATCTTGCTATGTTTATTTTCTTCCAAACCCTTAGTTGACACAGATACTACCCCATATACATATCACTCACTATACGCAGATGGCTGTCATTTGTTTGAAAATGATTCGAATAGGTCGTTTAGGGTTGAATGGAGCTGTTTCCAGGTTCGCAGAAAGTTGTGATGTGCGGGTCGTTAGTTATCTGCCAAGTGTATTTATAGGGATGACGTGGTTTTCGAGAGATTCTCTCAGAAGATTGGTAATAAGGAAGATGGCATTACGAAATGGAACGGCGAATTGGGTTCGGTTGGGATATCTACGCGGTCTAAGGCAGAGTATCACGGGATTTCTGTGGGTGAGCAGTCCTTTCGATTGAAGGGATTCATGCCTGTGCCACACAAGCGGTAACGGTAAGGAACTCCGTTTTGACCGGGGGGATTTAGATGGAGGTTGTTTTTATGAATGCACGGGTGATTGTGCTGGATGTGCGTATGGATGATGCTTCTCTTGTCGAGTTTTGTATGAATCATATGGGTGATAACAGGGCGCTTTCTTGCCGGATTTGACAAACAGCTTAAGGAGCAGAAACAGTATGGGTTCGAACAAACGCTTTTCGCCGAAGCGGTCGAGGAATATCTGAAAACGCGTTATCTCTCCGGCAGTTCGCGTACGCGGTATTAAAACGCGGCTGGTTGCGTCCTCAAGTGGTTCGGCCCTCAGATTTTGGTGCATGAGATAACGCTTGAGATGATCGATTCGTTCAAGCAGTGGATGCGAGAGCCTGTTCCGAGGACAACTCGCAGACAGCAAACAGTGACCAGACAGCGCTATTCCGATTCTTCCTTCAACCTCACTATAGGATTTCTGAAATGGGTGCTGAAGTTCTCGTTCGACAAGGGGTACATTAAAACGCGGATCGACGAGCTGATCACCATGATTCCCAAAAACAAGGTCAAACAGAACAATCCACGCCGGGCATTCACTAATGACGAGCTTGTGGCGATACTGAATGCTCCTGGCATCGACAGCCATGTGCACGCCTGCTTCATGGGACTGTTGAATCTGGGCGTGAGGCTCGGTGAACTAGTGTACTGTTACAGAAACAGCTTTACAATAATTGACCTTATCCAAAATCT
>CAZQSL010000126.1:0-10331 GCA_964595945.1 uncultured bacterium | reverse complement strand
CAGGCCGCGCTCGACATCGCCAACGGCGGACGCGAAGTCATCCTCGTCGAAAAGGACCCCTCCATCGGCGGCCACATGGCACAGCTCTCGGAAACCTTCCCGACTCTCGACTGCTCTCAGTGCATCATGACCCCGCGCATGGTCGAAGTCGCCCAACATCCCAACATCACTCTTTACACCTACTCCGAAGTACTGGCCGTCGACGGCTATGTCGGCAACTTCGAAGTCACCATCAAGCGCAAAGCAAAATCCGTCGACTGGAACCTCTGCAACGGCTGCGGCGACTGCATCGAAAAATGTCCCCAAAAAAAAATCGCAAACGAATTCGAAGAAGGCCTCGGCAACCGCAAGGCCATCTATATACAATTTCCCCAAGCCGTGCCCAACAAGCCGGTCATCGACCGCGAAAACTGCACGATGTTTAAAACCGGCAAATGCGGCATCTGCGCCAAAACCTGCAAAACCAGCGCCATCAACTACCAGCAGGAAGATGAAATCATCAAGGAACAAGTCGGCGCCGTCGTCGTCTCCACCGGCTTCGATGTCATGGAATCAGCCGAGGTCGCCGAATACGGCTACGGACAGTACAAGGACGTCATCACCGGCCTTCAGTTCGAACGCCTCGCCAGCGCATCCGGCCCCACCTCGGGCAAAATCTTCCGGCCATCCGACGGCAAGGAGCCCAAAACCATCGTTTTCATCCAGTGCGTCGGCTCGCGCGACTGCGCAAAGGACACGCCCTACTGCTCGAAAATCTGCTGCATGTACACCGCGAAACACACCATGCTCTACAAACATAAAGTCCACGATGGAACTGCCTACGTCTTCTACATGGACATCCGTTCCGCCGGAAAAGGCTACGACGAATTCGTCCGGCGCGCGATCGAGGACGACGGCGCAGTCTATCTTCGCGGCCGTGTCTCCCGCCTCTACGAACAAGACGGGCAGATCATAGTGCGCGGCGTCGACACGCTTTCCAACAAGCAGGTCGAAATCAAGGCCGACATGGTCGTACTCGCCACGGCCATAAAAAGCCGCAAGGGCATAGACAAGCTCGCCCGCCTCCTCGGCATCTCATACGACAGCTACAACTTCATGAGCGAAGCGCACCCGAAACTCCGCCCTGTCGAAACCAGCCGCGCGGGCGTATTCCTCGCTGGCGCTTGCCAGGCGCCTAAGGACATCCCCGAAACAGTCGCTCAGGCCGGCGCTGCCGCAAGCAAGGTACTCGGCTTATTCTCCGCCGACGAACTCGAACGCGAACCCATCGTCGCTTCCGTCAACGAGTCGACCTGCGTCGCGTGCCTCTACTGCCTAAACGTCTGCGCTTACGGCGCAATCACAAAAAAGGAAATCCGCGACCGCGCCGGCAATCTCGTCAAGGTTGTCGCACAGGTCAACCCCGGCCTCTGCCAGGGCTGCGGAGCCTGCGCCGCCACCTGCCGCAGCAACAGCATCGACCTCGACGGATTCACCGACGAGCAGATTTTCGCCGAAATCTCGGCTCTGTAAAAAGCGAATGGATTACCCGTTCGCACACAAATTCTTTTGCACTAAAAGCAGGAGACTCAATCAATGGATAACCAGACAGCAACCAGCGCCGCGACCAGCCGCGATGAGGTCTTCGAACCCAAGATCATCGCCTTCGTCTGCACATGGTGCACCTACGCCGGAGCCGACCTCGCGGGCACGAGCCGCATGAAATACCAGCCGAACATCCGCGTCATCAAACTGCCCTGCACAGGCCGCATCGACCCGCACTTCATCATCAAGGCATTCGAGCAGGGAGCCGATGGCGTGCTCGTTTCCGGCTGCCATCCCGGCGACTGCCATTACACTTCGGGCAACTACCACGCGCGACGCCGCTTTATGATGTTCCGCAATCTCATGCGATTCCTCGGACTCGAAGACGACCGCCTGCAGTTTTCATGGGTCTCGGCCGCCGAGGGCGGCAAGTGGACAGAAGTCGTGAACGAAGTCACCAACAACGTCCGCCGCCTCGGCCCCAACACAAAATACGGAGGGCTGAAAAATGACTGACGCTATCCGAAAAATCGCTCGCGAGCTCCTCGAAAACGGCAAGGTCGATGTCGTCATCGGCTATGGCGAAGGCACGCTGCCCAACCACACCACCCCCGTTTTCATCACTTCTGCCGCCGACACCAACCAGCTCGTCTGGAATGAATTCTGCCTCAACAACCTCGCCGTCTACCTGCGCCACGCATCCCTGAAAAAATACGCGCGCAAGGCCATAATCGCAAAACCATGCGACATCCGCAACATCGTCGCTTCCATACAGGAAAACCAGCTCGCACGCGAAAATATCCACATCATCGGCATAGCCTGCGACGGCATGAAGGACTTCGACACCGCCGCCCCGCTCGACAAATGCGGCTGGTGTACCTCCCACAATCCGGCATTCTGCGACACGCAGATCGGCGAATCATCCATCAAGGACGCCGCTCCCGAAGCCGAATTCGCCGACATCGAAAAATTCGAGCAGATGACCGACGAAGAGCGCTGGGCATTCTGGACAAAGGCCTTCGAAAAATGCGTCCGCTGCTACGCCTGCCGCGCCGTATGCCCCATGTGCTACTGCGAACGCTGCATCGTCGAAAAAACCATGCCCCAATGGATTTCATCTGGCGCTCACGAAAAAGGCAACCTCTCGTGGGGCCTGTTCCGCGCCATGCACACAGCCGGCCGCTGCGTCGGTTGCGGCGAGTGCGAACGCGTCTGCCCCGCCGGCATCCCTCTCACTCTCCTCTACAGAAAAATGCGCAGGGAAGTCCTCGACGCATACGAATACACCCCCGGCTGCAACTGCGAAGAAAAACCGCCCATGTGCAACTTCAGACAGGAAGACAAGGAAAACTTCATCAGGTGAGGCAATCATGAAAACCGTCCGCAAAAACCAGTTCAACGATATGATGGCCGCGATCCTCAAGGCCGGGAAAACACTCATCGCCCCAATCTCCGACGGCACGACAAGCATGTTCGCCGCCATCACCGACCCCGCCGCCGCGCGCCTCGACATCGCCATCACGAAACTTTCCCTCAAAGATTTTTTCCTCCCGAAAACCGAATGCCTCCTCAAATACGAAACCACAAAAGACGGCGTAACAATCGCCGACCCCGAAATGCCGGGCGATCCGCGCGTGGTCTTCGGCGCGCGCCCCTGCGACGCCGCAGCCCTCGACATCATGGACAAGGTATTCACCTGGGACTACAACGACACGCTCTACCTCAAGCGCCGCGAGCTCACCACCATCGTATCGATCGGCTGCGCATCCATGCTCCCCTCGTGCCACTGCATCGACGTCGGTTACTCACCCGACGAAAAGTCCGGTTCAGACGTGATACTCACCCCAGTCGGCGGCGACGTTTTCGCCGTCCAGCCCCTCACCGGCAAGGGCAACGCGATCGCCGCTCTCTGGACCTCACTCATGGCAGACGCCTCCGCCGCCGAACAGGTCGCGCTCGCAAAACGCGAAGATTCATTCGCCGCGAAAGAAAAGAAATACGCCGGCATCGGCTCCACACTCAAAGAAAAAATGGAAAGCCCGCAATGGGCCGCCGAAGCCATGAAATGCCTCGGATGCGGCGCGTGCGCATTCACTTGCCCCACATGCCACTGCTTCGACATCGTCGACGAAAATGGCAAAAACGGCCACGGCTGCCGCCGCCGCAACTGGGACTCCTGCGCCTTCGGCACATTCACCCGCCACGGCTCAGGCCACAACCCCCGCGGCGAACAGTGGCAGCGATACCGCCAGCGCGTCATGCACAAATTCGACTACTACCCCGAAAAATTCGGCGTCGTCTCATGCGTTGGCTGCGGCCGCTGCGTCATCGCGTGCCCCGTCGGCATGGACATCTTCCAGATCATTGAAAAAGTTACAGAAAGCAAATAAGACAGCTTATGCAGTGCGAGAGGCCCCTAACACCGCCGCCACTCAGAACACCTTTGGGAAAGGATGACGACGTTGACTGACCAACAGAACATCTACAAACCATACATCATGCGCGTCGAGAGCATCAAGGACGAAACCTATGACGTGCGCACCGTCCGCATGAAATTCGTCGACGAGGAAGCTGGCAAAAACTTCACATTCAAAGCCGGACAGTTCGCCGAATACTCCGTCTTCGGGCATGGCGAATGCACATTCTGCATCGCATCACCCCCCACCCGCATGGACACCATCGAATTCAGCTTCAAAAAAGTCGGCAAAGTCACCGAAGCGCTCCGCGACCTCGATACCGGCGACCAGCTCGGATTTCGCGGCCCCTACGGCAACTCGTTCCCCATCGACTTCCTGAAAGGCAAAAACCTGCTCTTCGTCGGCGGCGGCATCGGCCTCGCACCCCTGCGCTCGCTGTTTCTCAACGTACTCGACACACGCGCCGACTTCGGCGACATCACCATGCTCTATGGCGCACGCAGCGTCGCCGACCTCGTCTACAAGGACGAACTCGAAGACTGGCGCTCACGCAGCGACGTAAAAGTCATCTACACCGTCGATCCAGGCGGCGAAACACCCGAGTGGAAAGATAGCGTCGGATTCGTCCCCACCGTGCTCGAACAATCCGCGCCATCAAAAGAAAACACCGCCGTCATCACCTGCGGCCCGCCAATCATGATCAAATTCGTCGTCATCGCACTCGAAAAAATGGGATTCCAGCCCGCCGACATCATCACGACACTCGAAAACCGCATGAAATGTGGACTCGGCAAATGTGGCCGCTGCAACATCGGCAGTGTCTACGTCTGCAAGGACGGCCCGGTCTTCTCCTACGAACAGATCAAGCAGATGCCCAACGAATTCTGATTTTTTTCAGCATCCAATTATTCAAGAAACATTCCGGCGGGGTATTTCTCCCGCCGTTTGTTTCTATTGGCCTTATCTGAGCTTTACGTTTATAATTTTTATATTGGATATATACGTTTTGGACGGAATACATGCAGACCAATCACAGAATTATCATCGGCGACTCTAGAAATATGACAACCGTGCCCGACGAATCGGTACACCTCGTCATCACTTCACCTCCCTATTGGCAACTCAAGGACTACGGCAGCGAAGAACAGATCGGCTATCATGATACCTATGAAGACTACATAAACAATCTCAATCTCGTCTGGCACGAGTGCCACCGAGTCCTACACGCTGGCTGCCGCCTCTGCGTAAACATCGGTGATCAGTTCGCCCGAACAGCTTATTATGGCCGCTACAAGGTCATTCCCATCAGGACTGAAGTAATAAAATTCTGCGAGACTGTAGGATTCGACTATATGGGAGCAATAATCTGGCAGAAAGTAACCACATGCAACACCACCGGTGGCGCAACTATAATGGGATCGTTTCCCTATCCGCGAAACGGTATTGTGAAAATTGATTATGAGTTCATCCTAATATTTAAAAAAACTGGCACTGCGCCTACCGCGTCCAACGAGATAAAAGAGAATTCTAAAATGACTACCGAAGAATGGAATACATACTTTTCTGGGCATTGGAATTTTCCCGGCGAAAAGCAGTCCGGACACATCGCAATGTTCCCCACAGAACTTCCACGGCGACTAATCAGAATGTTCAGCTTCTGCGGCGAAACAGTCCTTGATCCCTTCGGTGGGAGCGGCACCACATCGCTGGCAGCAGCCGGACTTGACAGAAATTCGATCATGTACGAAATCAACAGCAACTATATTCCCACAATCCGGGAGAAACTGGCAGTTGGAGAAAATCAGCTCTTCGATGAAAAAACTTTTACTTTCGAAACCGATGAAGCCGACCAGTCTGCCATTGATAACAAGATGGTCTCACTGCCATACAGATTCGAAGACAAGGTGAAACTCAACTCAAAGGTTAGGCAGCGAAAGCATTCATACGGTTCCGTTATCAGCGAAAATGAAGAAAAACACATCGAATATTTTTCAATCGCATCCATTATTTCCCCTGAAGTTGTTGTACTCAGCGATGGCCGGAAAATCAGGCTGACCGGAGTGAAAACGATACCCGACAGAGAAGATGCCGCAATGGAATTCCTCATGAACATCACAAAAGGCGAGAAACTTTTTGTGAAAATTGATCCCACGGCAAAGAGCGGAAAAGACGAAATTTCGGGTTATCTATACCTCAAAAATAAAACTTTCATCAATGCACACCTCATAAAGAAAGGAGTCGTCGTGCCCGACACGGAAAACAACTATCTTCTTAAGGATAAGTTCACTGCTCAAAACTCGGGAGAACTTTATGCCTAATGAATGGGTTCTCAACAGTGCCGCAAACCGTTTTCAGCTCAATTTTAAGAGAAATGTCGGTGCGGTGTCCGAAGAAATCAGGAAATGCTCTCCCAGAACGGTTGGAGAATGGGAGAATTTCTATTACGCAAATGTCAGAGATAAAAAACATATAGACGAACTTGGAAAGAAACTTTTTGTCAAAATATCAGAAGTTCTTGTTTGTGAAATCAATCAGGTTACAAAAGAGGACTGCATAAGATATATGCACACCCTCGTGATTGATCGCACTTTCGATGGCTATCAGACCGAAATCAAGACCGTCTATGGACAGCTTCAAAATATGATCGGTTCCACAATCGAGCCAGCTCCAGACGAATGGGACAGGTTGTTTAATGTCGATTTTTTCATTAAAATCAGAGAGGCATATATCGGCATCCAGATAAAACCCATTTCCGACACTTCTGCCATACCAGAGATATTCAAGGAAAGGCAATTGCAGTTGAAAACGCATGAGAAGTTTACCAAAAAGTATTCCGGCAAGGTATTTTACATTTTTTCGACGAAGGTGAACGGTAAAAAGACAATCTGCAATCCCGAGGTAGCAGATGAAATCAGGAACGAGATCAAGCGATTGACAGATAAATCCGAATAGCTGCGATCAGCCTCCAGCAGAAAATATCCACCGGGTTATTGCTTTAATTGAAATATCCTATAAAATATTATGCTGTTGCCCTCGTGGCAATACGTTTTTTACATGTCGGAGCGCCCGGCGGTTTGACATCGCGGTTTTCGCTGCTATAATAAATGTTTTGTAACTATTGTGTCGCTTCAGGCGGCCTTGCAGGAGATAATGATGAGCACCACAACCACTTATCCGAAAAAACAGGATGACAGAAAACAGTTCATCCTCGTAGACGCTGACGGCGAAGTCCTCGGCAGAATGGCATCACAGATCGCCGGTATACTTCGCGGCAAGCACAAACCCAATTTCCACCCCGCCGTCGACATGGGCGATTATGTCATCGTAGTCAATGCCGAAAAGGTCAAACTGACCGGCAGGAAGCTCGAACAGAAAATCTATTACCGCCACACCCAGTATCCCGGTGGCCTCAAGGAAACACAGTACAAGGACCTTCTCGAGAAAAAACCGGAATTCGTCATCCGCAAGGCAGTCGCGGGGATGCTCCCCAAAAACGCCCTCGGCCGCGATATGATCAAGAAGCTCAAAGTCTACACCGGCTCCGAACATCCCCACGAAGCACAGCAGCCGGTCGCTACAAAACTTACAAAATAACTCAGCCATCCCCGTCGGATTCGCTCTGAAGGCAGTCAGGCGACATTTTTAGGAGGTTCGCGCAAGTGCAGGCAAACACCGAACAATACTATGGTACCGGAAGGCGAAAAACCGCCATCGCAAAAGTATGGGTAAAACCCGGCACCGGTGAGATCAAAATCAATGGCAAAGAAGTTAAGGAACTGTTCAGCAGACAGGCTCACCTCAACGACATATACGGCCCGCTCCAGTCAGCCGAACTCGAAGGCAAGGTCGACGTGACGATTTCCACAATCGGCGGCGGCATCTCCGGACAGTCCGGCGCCATCAGGCTCGGCATCGCTCGCGCTATCGTTCAGATGAACGAAGAGCTTCGCAAGCAGCTCAGAGCCGGCGGCCACCTCACACGTGACCCGAGAATGAAAGAACGCAAAAAGTACGGCCAGCCCGGCGCACGCAAGCGTTACCAGTTCTCCAAGCGCTGATCGCGCGTTGCGTACGGCTTTCAGGCGCATTGCACTGCGTCTGTCCGCTTATCCGCACGCCGCTCTCGCGGCCTTGCCCTGACGGCCCGGTCGCGTCGCGCTCTCGTTACAATTTCCTCGACACCTTGTTCCCCCAGGTTCTCATGGACTTGGGGGAATAATTATTTAACCGGATTTTTCGCAAATCCCGCCATCGAGACGCTCCAGGCGAAAGCGGCTTTTTCCGGCATCCGGGCAACATATTTCTTCGGGTATCTGACATGACCGAAATTGACAAAAACATCAAATGCGCCATCATTGGTGCTTCTGGCTACGCCGGCGCCGAACTCTTGAGGCTCCTTGCAAGCCACCCGCAGGCCGACATCGTCCTCGCCACATCCAATACTTACGAAGGCAAATCCGTCGCCGCCACCGTCCCACATCTCTATAGCGTGCCTGCGTCCCTCACTTTCGCCCCGCACTCCGAAGCTCTATCGTGCGGCTCCGCTGATGTCTATTTCCTTTCCCTACCTCACGGCAAGGCGCATGACTATGTCACACCGCTGCTCGCAAAGGCCAGGGTAATCGACCTCAGCGCCGATTACAGGCTCACCGATGCTGCCGCCTATGAAAAGTGGTACGGCTACACGCATCCTCAGCCTGACACACTCGGACAAGCGGTTTTCGGACTCACCGAAATCTACCGGGACAGGATCAGACATGCCGCACTGCTCGCCAATCCCGGCTGCTATCCGACTTCCGTTGCCCTCGCGATGCACCCGCTGAAAAAACTGGCCGAATACATCAGCGGCCCCATCATCATAGACTCGAAATCCGGCTATTCCGGCGCGGGCCGTTCGCTCAAGCCGCATCTGCTGTTCGCCGAAGGCAGTGACGAATTCGCCGCTTACGCCGTCACCGGCCATCGACACACATCGGAAATGATTCAGGAAATCACCGCCGCGCTGGGCCGTTCCATTCCCGTCACTTTCACCCCGCACCTCATCCCAGTCTCACGCGGCATACTCAGTACCATCTATGTCCCAGTGACATCGCCTGTCGATGTCGAGCAACTCCGCGCCATCTACCATGACTATTACGCCGGCGAACGGTTTGTCCACATCATGCAGGGCAACTCCATACCTTCGGTCAAGCTTGTGCGCGGCACAAACAACTGCGCCATAAACGTATTCGCCGACTCCGAAACCGGCCTCATCAAAATAATTTCCGTCATCGACAATCTCATCAAGGGAGCAGCAGGACAGGCTGTGCAAAATATGAATCTCATGTTCGCGCTCCCCGAACACCTCGGCCTCGAAGCCACACCACTCATGCCCTGACCGGCATACCAAGGAACAGCGACCATGCAATGTGACAGCAGAATCAAACCACTCGAATCCGGCGGCCCCACTTCCGTCAAAGGCATCAACGCGGCAGGCGTCCACGCCGGACTCAAATCCCGGGGCGCTCTTGACGTCGCACTCTACGTCTCCGAAACCGACTGCAACGTAGCCGCTTTCTACACCACCAACAAACTTGTCGGCGCACACATCCCCGTCTTCCGTGAATCACTCGAAAAAACCGGCGGAAAGGCGCGCGTCATCTTCGTCAACAGCAAGATAGCCAACTGTTCCACTGGCGAAGCGGGCAAACAAGATAACCGCGAAATAGCGGCCGCTGTAGCGGCTAAATTCGGCATCGAGCCCGAAAAAGTCCTCTTCGCTTCCACCGGCGTGATCGGCCGCCGCCTCGACATCGACAAGATCACCGCATCCATCACCCCACTCGTCTCAAGTCTCGGCTACCGTGGCGGCAACGACGCGGCACGCGCCATTATGACCACCGACACACGTCCGAAACAATGCGCCGTCGAGGTCACCACTTCCAAAGGAAAATTCTATGTCGCAGGCGTCGCCAAGGGCTCCGGCATGATCTGCCCCACGCTCGCCACGATGTTCGGATTCATATTCACCGACGCGGCCGTATCGGTCGATCTCCTCAAAAAGACCGGCGCCGCCTGCATACAGGACACTTTCAATTCCATTTCGGTAGACGGCGACACAAGCCCCAACGACACGGTGCTGTTCCTCGCCAACGGCTCGACCGGCGTCGAAATCCTCGACGGCGAAGATCTCGAACTCTTCGAAAAAGCACTCTACTACGTCGCCCAGTGGCTCGCGATCGAACTCATCCGCGACGGCGAGGGCGCGACTAAACTCGTGCAGATCGACATCACCGGCGCGGAGTCCGACGCCGACGCCCGCACCATCGCGCGCACTATCGCACACTCGCAGCTCGTCAAAACCGCAATCTTCGGCAAAGACCCCAACTGGGGCCGCATCATCTCTGCCGC
>CAZQSL010000125.1:0-10364 GCA_964595945.1 uncultured bacterium | reverse complement strand
GGAAAAGTACACTCTGGATTTCTTTGCCAAGTGCTGCGACGAAGATCACGATCCCGGCGAGAATGACCGCCGACACCGTAATTTCGCCACGTGAGACCGACAGCATGTCGCCCCAAAGCATCGTGAGGGCGTTTGCCTTGCTTCGCGCGATCATCCCGAGACCCAGAAACGCGAGCCCCATGAATGCCGACAGCATTATGCCGAGTACATTTTCCCGGTGTACACCCGCCGCATCCGAAACGGGACCGGTCATGGCTGATACGACCAGGCACATTGCGAGCGATGATACGAAAACATCGGTGCCGAATAACAGGCCGCCCACCGCGCCCGCAAAGGCTGCGTGAGACATTGCCACTCCGATCAGCGGCATTCGCAGATATACCACGAATATGGACACGACAGCGCATGATAGTCCGCACAGCAGACACGCTGCAAGCGCATTGCGGATTACCGGATATGACAGTGCTTCGGTCAGTGGCATACACTGCCTCCAGCGATCACTCCGTTTTCGAGTCTCACGACTTTCATGCGCGCTTTCGAGATCAAATCTCCGTCATGTGTCACGAATATTATCGTCAAACCGCTGGCCGTATTGATGTTGTCGAGTATCGTTACAAGTTCGGCCCTGATCGTCACATCGAGATTGTTGGAAGGCTCGTCGAGCAGCAGGATTTCTGGATGCTGCATCAGGGCTCGCGCGATCAGTATCCGCTGGCGTTCGCCGCCGGAGAGTTCATGAAATGCCTGATTGGCAATACGGGTGCCGATGCCGAATTTTTCCATGAGAGCCTCTGCTTCATATTGTTCAGCGCGACCTGGTCTCTTCATCAGCCCTGTTTTTCCGTAGCAGCCTGAAAGCACAACTTCTGAAGCTTTGATGGGAAACGGCTGTTCGTTTTCGACCAGTTGGGGAACATATCCGATCGCGAGTCGATGGCGTGTATTTCTGCGTGCAGCAACCGGTTCTCCCAGGATGTGGACTTCGCCCACGAATTGCCGCACGCCCGCAATCACGTCGAGTAGCGTGGTTTTTCCCGCGCCGTTCGGTCCGGTCACGGCGCATATCGCACCGGCTGCGACGGACATGCTCACGCCGTCGAGTATTCGTTTTCCGTTTTCCGTCACGATGATATTATCGAGAATGACAGCCGGCCTGTTCATGTGGGCGAACTCAATTCACGGGTTTTACATTGCGAAGTATTTTCCTGAGATTATCGTTGACAGTGGCAACGTAGCCTTTTTCATCGGGAAAATTTGAGAGTGTAACATGAGGCACGCCGAGTGTCTGCGCAATGCCCTTTCCTGCTTTAGGGCCAGATTGCATATTGTCGACAACAAGTATCACTTTCTGCTTTTTTGCAGTTTTGACAATTGCGGCAATCTCGCCCGCACTGAGAGTTTCGGGACGGCCGTAAGTCGCCACTACCCGGAATCCCATCCATTCGAGCGGCTCGCGCTGCATCTCGGAGGCCACGACCGCGTGGCCGGGGATGCCGGCTTTCGAGAGTTCGGAGCGCCAGTTTTTCTGCGAGCGTGTTATCTTCATCACGGTTGCTGTTCTGTTAGCTTCGATCGCGAAAGAGTCGCGGGGAAGCTTTTCCATGAGCCGTTTTGCGATTGCGTTTACGCCGCGGATGAATATGTCAGGCACCATCCAGTTGTGAGAGCCTCCTGAGACCGCAATGAATCTGTCAGGGTTTGCGCTGAAGTCTTTCAGGTCAGGCGGCATGGTCGTGAAATCAATGATCAGGCGAGCGTCGGCAACGCGCCTGATGTCAGCCGGCGATATGTCGAAGTGTGCGGGACACTGATCGGAGGGCATGATAGAGGTTACTGTGAATTTCGCTGAAGGCAGCAGTTGCTTCGTTATTTCTCCAAGTATCGTGTCAGACGTGACGATGTGGACTTTTTTGCGAACAGGTTTGCCACCATCTCCCTTCGCGGCCTGAAGTGAAACGGAGAGAAGCGATAAAGCCGTTATGAGCAGCACCGATGTGAGCAGTGCCTTAATTGTATTTTTCATCAGAACACCCATTGAATCCCTGCGGAGAAGTAACGCCCTGGTTCGAGTACGGCTGCTCCTCCGAATTTACTGAGATAGTAATCCTTATCCGTCAGATTGCGCCCCGAGATGAAAAGACTGGAGTCGCTCCACACGGGTATGTTAAGGTCAAAGTCGAGCAGTGTATAATCGGGCAGCCAGCCGCCATTGTAAATGTCTTCGCTGCGGGTGAGAGTGAGTGCCGCGCTGTAGTCCTTGCCGTGTTTTTTCAGTTTCAGGTCGAACTGTTTTTCTGGTGTCAGTGATTTATAACCCACGGCACTCGCTCCGAATGTGTCCTCGATGTCGAGAAATGCCGCGCCGAATGATAGAGTCATTTTGTATGGAAGCATGATCTCCATTTCCGCTTCGATACCATCTGTTAATTCTTCGCCGTTGTCGATGCTGACATAAGACGGGGGCCAGCCCGGGACCTGATATATCCTGTCTGTCTCCGTGATCCTGAAAGCTGATACGGAGGCACGCCATGATTTATCTTCCCATATTCTGTATGTTATGTCGTATTGTTCGGACAATTCCGGAGAAAGGCTGTCATTGAATTTTGCCGGGCGTGGGAAAAACAGATATTCGCGCAGGCTTGGAAGATAATAGCCTTGCGAATAGGAGACAGAAATGCTTGAATTGGCGGAAGACGAGTAGGTGAGTCCGGCCTCAGGCACAGTGTGCCAGCCGGTAATGCTGCTGTTGACGGCCCGTGCACCTGCGTTTGCCGTGAGTCGCGAACTGATTTTGACTGCCGCGGCAGTGTGGACTTCTGTCTTGCGCACGCCACACCAGTTGTATGAACCACATACTGAGCCAGCAAAGAAATCCACTCCCGAACCATTCAGGTTTTTTGCCTTGCCGCCGTAAGTTTCGCGCAGCACTCCGCCAGTAAGTGAAAGCCTGGGGTTAAAATCGGTGGCGAACCCCCACTTGATGCCGTTGACCGCGTCGCGTGATTCGAAGTTGTCTGCATTTGCGCCGGTGCCATAATTTCTGTGATGTCCCATGCCATGATATACCTGTACGGTATTTCTGACATTCCAGCGTGTGAAGTCGTATTGGGCATCGAGGGCGTCGCGGCTGCGTCTGACCGGATTGGCCGCTGTGTCGGGGTCGTAGCCCTCGAAATAATTGTGGCGGGCTGACACAGTGATATAGCCGCTTGCTCCGGTTTCATGTCCGAGTTTCACACTGTAGTTGCGCCCCTGGAATTTGCCGCCGTCGTTGAAATCCGAATAAGCTTCGGACTCCGTGCGCGCGAGTGTCGTCACCACGCTCCAGCCGTCGCGCATGTCGCTGTAGGCAAAGCTCGTGCCGTTGCCCCCGTAACTCGCGATGTACTGTGTGATCTCTCCGCGTGGTTTTTCGCTGAATTTTTTCGTAACGATGTTGATGGCGCCGCCGCGCGCGTTTGCGCCGAACAGCACTGACGCCGGGCCTTTGTAGACCTCGATGCGCTCTATGTTGTCCGCCACGAGCGGATCGGTCAGCGCATGGCCCATAATGTTCATCATGTTGTCCTGACGGCCATCGATGAGTATGGCAACGCGGTCAAACGACTCCTGCCCACGGATATTGATCCCGTCATAGCCGGCGCCGTAGGGCACGGAAGTGCGTCCGCCCCATATTCCGGTCGCGCCGGAAAGGAGTTCGAGAATGTTTTTTGGATGCATCGCTTCTATGTCTTTCGCATCGTACACGATCACAGTGCCGGCAAAGAACTGTCCAATATCCATGTCCATTATATCCGTGACGACAACTTCTCCGGCATCAATTGCCTCTTGCGTTGTGTTGTCTCCGGCAGTCGCGGCCTGAGCGAAAAACGCCAAAACCACAATTATCGCGGCAGCAAGCAGAGTCTTCGTTCCTGTTTCTGTTCTTGCGTTTCCGGGAATGTCAGTAGCAGTTTTCATAATGCCCCCCATGTTGCGTTATAGCCTTCAGAAGCAATTGTAACACAAATTTTACAAACGTGTCACGCCGATTCTAATTATTTCCTGATTACCCCTGAAACTCAGTTGAATGATAAGGACATGGGTTTTCAGAAAGATGTGGGGGGATTAAGAAAAACGGTGAGGAAACAAGGCAAGCTTGTTCTTTCAATGACATAGTTGACTCAAGCAAATTACCATCAAGGACATGCCACAAAGTATCCATTCACGCGAATGAATCGATATCATTATGTTTGCTGATTATTTGCTGGCTGTTTGGTATGAAAATCCAACAATAATAGGTTGCGATATACCCGTAAAGGCACAAGCGCCATGCCCGTCTGCCTCCTTCGATATCAGGCAGCGGCTTCGTTTCCCGACATCATATCCTCACTTGACAGGCAAATTAACTTTTCATCTGTCCAATAATTGTTGTATAGTATTCGATGATTTATGGAGGTTCGCATGAAATCCAGATACATGATAATCGCCGCCGCAATGATACTTGTCATCGTATGTGCTGCGCTCCCCGCAACAGCCGGCACCCGACTGGTCGACGCAACTGATTTTATCGAAATGATAACCTCGACACCTCACGCGCAGATCATCGATGTCCGCCCGGACGAATATCGCAACTGGTCATACATCGACGGATCAGTGGGCTTTCCGCTCAGTACGCTCTCTTCGCGCGTCGGCGAACTCGATCTCACACGCACCATCTTCGTATATTGCCAGAGCGGCAAAACGAGCGGCGAAGCTGTCAACTTACTATCCGGAAACGGCGCGGATGACATCGTGGAGCTTTCCGGCGGACTGCTTTCGATATTCAGACTTCTGACGACCGAACCCGCAGCCGTATCCTCCGACCCGGAGAAAGCGGCGTTATTCGACAAGCTCCGCTCGATACTGCTCATCGGCCCTGCCGGCGTAGGCGTCGCCGTACCATCACTGTCATTTTCCAGTGAGACCGGTGATGTTAAGCCATTTTCCTCATTCGTGGGAAAAAACATCCTGCTCGCTTTTCTCTCACCGGCCGACCGGCAGCAATTTGACACATTATCGTCAATGGCTGATTACATCACGAACAATTCTCTGGCCATTACACCTGTTGCAGTTTTCGTCTACCACGACGACACTGAAATTGCCGCCTTGAAGTCCGAACTCAAGAACAGGAATCCCAGCCTCATGGTCTATTATGACAAGGATGGCCGTGCCGCCCGCCGCCTCGGCCTCAACTCTACCCCTTACTACAATCTCATTGACCAAAAAGGCATAATGCGTGCCCACGGCATTGCCAGCTCTACGGCTCAAAATGAAAACTATTCCGATCTCACACTGACTGAAATGATGACGACCCTATCTGTCGGCAAAATCCCCCCCTACCCTCTTTCCGAAGAAGAAATCAACACTATACGGCAGGAAAAACTCGTTGGGCATAAAGCCCCGGAATTCGAATTGCAGGATGCCGGTGGAAAAACCTACAGTCTGTCTCAACTATACAAAGATCGTGGCGCCCTGCTGGTCTTCGGCACTATACACTGTCCGCACACCGACCGGCAGATCAAACTTTCCAACACTTGCGGATTTGCCCCAGAAAATGGCGACCCCTCGGTCGCGGCGATCCTCGCCGCAAGCGATTTCGACCAGCCCGAAAACATCCCGAGTTTCATCTCACATTACGACATCAAAATCCCGGTACTCATCGACCGCAACAACAAGGCCTTCAAAGACTATTTCATTTCGGCAGTACCCGTATGGTGGATAGTCGGCAAAGACGGCACAATCCTGAAATACGGCGTCGGCGCAAGCATCGACACGTGCGACGATGCGCGGAAACTGATCAAATAGAATATGGATTGTTCTTAATCCCGAATTCTGCAATAGGATTTGGGTTAGTCCACGAATTTCGCCGCTGAATTGGGATTATGGGTGGAATGTGAATATTTATCTATTTCGCAATATAATGACTGTACGGATGTCGTTTGGAAAAATCCGGGATACGGTTTTCCACAAAAGAGGCATTTTTGTGAAAAACCGGGTGTGGAAATGTGGATAACCTGTGTTGATAACCCATTTTACAGGATTTTTTATCCACATGATGTGATATTGGTCACTGGGGAAAAGGATAGTCACCGCAAGAATCAGGTGAGGTTTTTGTCCATGTACGAGCCTGTGATCATGTAGCTCAGGGGGAGATGGGACGAGTCTGCCAGAGCATTTGTTTCGATGAGGCCCCGTGCGGCAAATATGGCTCTTGCGGCGAGCCCGATGGGACCAGTGAAGACTTGTTGTATCCTTTCGGGATTTGATTCGATGGTTTCAATGAGTTTTTCAGCATCTATGGCAAGCTGGCCGTCCCGGATTTCAATGGCTTTGCCGGAAGCCGTGGTGATATTGAGTGTAGTAAAAAATTCATCGAGGAAAGTTCCGATCGAGCTTTCTTTGCCGGATACTACGCTTGAGAGCGCTTCGGTTGCAAGCTGGTCAGCGGCAGGCGCCGGCGATGTGATGTCAATTGTGACCGCTGAATGATCAAGTGCGTCTGCGATGGCATCGAATAATGATTTGCCGTTTTGATGCCAGCGTTTATATAGCTCGAAGGTGGGTGAGCCGGAGGAAGCGGATTGCGACTGGACGCTTTCGCTCTGGTTTTCGCCAGTGGGCTGGATGGAGTAGAAAAACGCGTTGACGCGAATCTCCTGATTTACTGTGGAGGCGGGTGATGGTGAACTGTGAGACAAACGTGACCCGGAGCGGAATCCGAGTATATCGAGCAGGTTGCCCTGTGTGTCGGCAAGTATAGTTTTTGTGGTGTCGATCGAGTCTGTGCTTTCGAGAGCGAGTTGGGCGGTAGCTGTTGCGGGATTGTATTGCACGGATGCCCTGACATTCATGCCGGCTGAGTTGAGTGATTCGGCGATTTTTTCCATTGCTGACATCGCGGTGTCACCACGGTTGAGGGAAATGTGAAACTTGCGGGTCTCTGTTTCGCTGGTGATTTCAAGCACGTAATAGTCGCGCGGAAACATCATGGGGGCGATCGAGGACATTTTTGATGATTTGACCGGCGTGGAAGTTTCAGACTGGTCAATTATCAGGGAGGCAGGTGTGGTGTTTTCGGTAGCAGGCGTGAGTATGAAGACAGGAGCGGAGAGATTTCCAGTGGCGAGCAGTTCAGCGGAAGTATATGGAGATATGTCACGCCGGGAATAGCTTTGGTCAGCAACAGCAGGCAGGCCCGATGAATATTTCGACGACGAAACAGGAGCGGAGCGTGAAGCATGGCGAGTCGCATTTTGCCGTTCTGCCGCTGTGATCCTTGAGCCAAGCACTGTTGTTGCGTAACTGTTGTCTGCCATGTATGCCTCTCGAAGCCACTGCCGAGCGCGTGTCCGTAACATGTCGTGGTATTCTATTTCCCATTATTTTATATAATCTAACATAAAGCGACAACAATGAATACCTACTGAACAGTCAACAGGGAATCAAGGCAAACTGCATGCCGCGCCATCTCGTGGCAAGTCCCATGGATTTGGCGATCGCGACCGTACTCAGTGGAATCATAATGGTAATGCCGCGGAAATAATCAGTATCCAACGAGACGAATGATTTCGTCCGCTATGTCATTGAGGCGAAAGACACCATCGAGCTGGCCGGTATCAGCGGCTGCTCTCGGCATACCATAGACAACGCAAGTGGATTCGTCTTCGGCAATGGCGTATCCACTGTTATTTTTGACCGCAAGCACGCCGTTGCGCCCATCGCTGCCCATGCCTGTCAGAACGACCGCGACTGATCTTTCACCATAGGCTTTCGCCGCAGATGTGATAGTGACGTCGGCTGATGGACGCACCCCGTGGACCTGCGGGTCCTGGGAGAGTGATACGCAATCGTTGACAAATTTGAGGTGAAAATCACCAGGAGCTATATAGACCGATCCCGCCTGGATTTTATCTCCCTGACTGGCTTCGGTTACGCGTATTTCAGAAATCTTGTCGAGGCGTTCGGCAAGTGACGTGGTAAATCGGGGCGGCATGTGCTGGACGACGACAACGCATGCCGGCAAGTCGGCGGGCAATAGCGGGATAATTTCGGTGAGCGCTCGCGGTCCACCGGTCGATGAGGCAATCACGACAACCTTTTTGAGTGGTATATCGACGGCGGGAAGCATTTTTTTCTGCTTGCGCCGTGTCGCGATGGATTCGCGGGGTTCGAGTCTGGGAGCGGCTGGAGGCATTGTTTCGCATGTGCCGGCGGATGATGCGGTTTTCTCGACTGGTTTCCGACTGTCCTCTTTCGGGGGAATGTTGCTTGAGCCAAGAATGGCGGGTTTGATGCGCGCGGCGAGTTTCACCTTTTCGACAATTTGCGCGCTGATCGTATCGAGTGTCAGGGAGTCTGTGCCGTCGGGTTTCGCTACGAAATCGAATGCCCCGAGTTCGAGTGCCCGAAGTGTTTCCTCCGCGCCTTCGCGTGTCATGCCGCTGATCATTATCGTGGGAACGATAAATGACTTTTTCATCTCGGAGAGGAACTGCAATCCGTCAAGTTTCGGCATCTGAAGATCGAGCGTGATGACGTCGGGCAAATTGCCTCTCATGCGTTCAAGCGCGTCTTCGCCGTTTATGGCTTTTTCGACAACTTCGATTTCAGGGTCCGAATCAAGCAATTCGGATATGACATATCTCATATATGCCGAGTCTTCGACAACCATGACACGGATTTTCTTGTTTTCGATATCACTCATTTATTGACTCTCTTTGCCCTGCGCGCCTGCCCGTCCGTCCGGCGTATTTTGCACTACTTACTTTCTACAGGATTCCCCGGAAAAATCAAGGGCAAGCTAAATGTATTTATGGTATGGCAATAGCTGATGTGATATGGGAAACGGAATCCGCGCAATGTGAAACAGGAGCGGCCACCATGCATTTCTGGTCCCAGTATCGTCCGTGGGGCGAATGAGCCTGCCGGGGAAGGACTGCATGCGCTGTGGCGTAATGGTATTGCAGGCCTGTATCTGGTGTTTCTGTCTGCAAGGAGTGGAGAAATGCGGAGGAGCATTTCCGGGTGAAATGTCCTCCGCTCTACTCCGTGAATGGTTATCGAATGCCGATTTATGGTTTTGTGCGCAATGTGGCTGGTTTGAGCAGTTTGATCATGTAGCCTTTCCATGGCTCGAGCTTTGCGGGGGCAGAGAGTTTTGTGTAATTATCTCCGTCATGGAGGAGGATGTCTGAAGTGATGATGCCGGCGGCTATGGCTTGTGACAGTGTGTAGACGGTCCCTGAGTGAATGATCGAGATGTTGTCGTCCCATGCGATTGTAGCATTATACGGGTTGCCAATGAGATTCCATCCTGTTGTCAGCGGGATGTCGACGGGGGTGGATGTCGAAAGCAGTGTACCAGCGATGCTGAGTGTCATATCGTCGGGGATATACAGCCAGTAGGATACACCGGCCTGCAAGTCAGTGTCTGAGGGCTGGTAGAATTGGCCGTCGTAGTACTGGTAGACGCTGAGGCCGGGGATGGCGTTGCCGAGTTGGCGGATCGCGCTGGTGACTTCGGGTTCGATCGGGATGCTGATGAGGTGCCATCCGGCAGTGAGCGCCGTAGTGACGGTACTCTGTGGGGAGACTCCCGACTTTGTGACCGTGATCGTGAATGGATGTGGATCGTCGCCGGCAGATGATATGAAGGCATAGGAGCCAGTGGTGGACATATCGAGTGATTTGCCGGTCGAGTCATCGGTGAGAGTAAACGTATATGCGGCCGGAAGTGCGGATGTGTCCCATTGGAGTATGATTTCGCTTGAGTGATCGGTTGTCTCGACCATTAGCGAATATGACTGTGGCGCGCCGGAAGGATCGGCGAGTTGTGTATCCGCAGTGTATCTGGCGGGGTTGCGCGTCCATGAATCGCGGGGGAAATAGAGCGAAGTGCGGTTGGTGTCGGCTGAGGCGGGTGGTTCTTCGGAGTCCATAATGTCGAATTCGTTGGACGCAGACGATGAAGCGCCGAAGAAGTTGTCAATATCAGCGGAATTGGGTGAATATGCCGAGATGCGCACATTGTAGGCGGATGTGTTGCGGATTATGCGTGCGAGGCCGGATGCGGTGCCTGCTCCGGGATCGAATATCAGGCTGATGTCCTGATATGCCCGGACAGCGTAACCTGTCATCGGTTGCATGATGGCGCTGTCATTCACCAATGACCAGCTTGAGGCGTCGCTGTCGTAGGTCTGTATGTTGCTGGAAAGCAGTCCGGCCGAGATCGCGCCGGCAAGTGAGTAGACGATGCCGTTGTGAGAGATTTTCACGCCGCTCCAGGGGAATGCCCTGTTGTATGGCGCCGAAATCATGTTCCATCCGGCTGAAAGACTGATGGC
>CAZQSL010000124.1:0-10506 GCA_964595945.1 uncultured bacterium | reverse complement strand
GCGTGCCGCCTGATATCCGTAAGCTGGCGCCGCATTTGACCAGTCAGTTTTTGCGCGTTTTCGGTTTCGCCGCTGAGCCGTCCGATCTCTTCTATAGATTTCAGGATGTTAGCGATTGTACTTGTATCGATCACCTGTGATTTGACGCCGGCACTTTCGAGATTGGTGGCGATGTCAGGCTGATAAGGGGTGATCAGCACCATGTCGGGTTTCTGCTTGAGGATCGTCTCGAAATTGATATTGGTGTATCCGCCGATTTTCGTGCGTTTGCGCGCTTCGGGCGGATATTTGCAGAAGCTTGTAACTCCTACAACCTTGTCTCCGGCTCCGATCGCAAAGAGGATTTCGGTGGTCGCCGGAGAGAGGGACACGATGCGGGAGTAATGCGGTGGTGAATCGCTCCGTGGCAATTCCTTCTTCGGCGCGCACGACGCAATAAGTGTGGAAAAAGCGAAGACCGCCGCTATCGTGATTGTGGCGGTCCTGATCGAATGACAATGTTTCATGGCAGTCTCTTCCGTGAAGTGTACGGACGAGGCCAGCGGCCTCGTCCGTCCGGGATTAAACGATCATCTTTTTGCGATCAGCGAACGTTCTACGGATTTTTGCAGTTCTGTCGAGTAGCTGATGAATGCGACAGAGGAGGGGGTGAGAGATGTCGCGATGGGACCCGCGATTTTCTCTCCCGTCGAAGTGTCGATAAACACGATGCCAGGCAAAGTGTAGCTGCCATCGGTTACGACGAGACGGCCAAAGGGATCGGTCGTGATTTCGCCAACATAGCCACCGGCCGTATAGATCGACGCCGATACCGCGCCTGTCGATGGGTTGAAGGGCACTATGGTATTGACATAGGATGTGTCCAACAAGACTACATATCCCTTGTCAGCACTTGTGATGACGATATCGCCGGGAGTGCCGCCGAGGGCTGTTTTATCGGCGATCAGAGCCGTTGCGAATGTTGCGGGATCGACTGTCACCAGCCCACCTGTCACTGCCGGGTCATAGTAGGAGCCGGCGCATGAGATATATATCTTGCCGGTGGTGGCATTGTATGCGATATAGACAGGGTTTTGTGCCGGAAGGGAAATGGCCTGTGTCCCGGCAGTCGATGTGTCGGTATCTACTATCGAGTCTGTCACCGAGTCTATGACTATTACCCGGCTGGTGCCGACTGCCGCATAGTTGTAAAGATTCTGTATGAGCACATAGACATAATTGCCGACTTTTACCATTTCGCCCATTTCAGGGAGGCCATCGGTATCAGCGAAATCTGCGAGTGAAATGGTGCCGGTTTCCACTCCGGTGAAAGGATTGCGGATGGAAATGGAGTTGGAACCGTAGCGCGAAACGTATGCCTTGGTATCGGATATGAAGGCTATGTCCTGTGGGTTGGAGCCACTCCCCGTAGTGTACTGGATGAGAGCGGTGGATGGGGCGGACGCGTTGTAAACCGTGATGTTGTCGCCGCCGTAACGATTGATGATGAAGAGATATCTGCCATAAGTGCGGATCACGGCATCGGAGTGGATGCTGGCAGCGTTGGTGATGGCAGGAAGAGACGCGAGTGAGGATGTGTCAGTGAATGCCGCGAGCCTGCCGGTCGTATAATCGGTAGTGGCTATGAAACCGAGGACCTTGTCGGTAGATGAGGACAGAGCCGCTACGACTGCTGGAGTCGCGGCTGCCGCTGATTCGGCAGAGTCGCAGGCCGCATTGATCGTTGCCGAGCTGTCGATGCTTATCACTGCCGCTGCGACAGTTGTTTTGATCGCCGTGAGGTCTGTCTGCGTCAGATATGAAAAATCGCGTCCGGCATCATTGATCGCGATCGCGATCAACCGCACTGCTGCTTCCGATAGAGGTGAGATATTATCATCGGTGGTTGCGGATACATACGTCCTTACGGATACGGTCGATGTGGCGCCTGGCATCTCTGCCTTGAGCAGGGTTAGCGTTTTTGTATAGTCATATCCGGCTGGCAGCGTGATCGTGTATATACCGGACGCAGTGGATGTGGTTTCAGCGATCGGGCTGGTACTGGGGGTGCCTGTGGCATCGACACTGTATGCTTTGATGGAAACGATTGACGTGGCGTTTGTGAGACCGTTGGCGCTACGTGCCAGCATCCGGGCCGCTGCGCTGCCTGGAGTCAGGACCGAACCTTTGATGGTCTGTCCGGCAGGTGACGAACTGCTGCCTCCGCATCCCTGTGCGAGCAGCGCCGCCACGGACAGCATGAGTATCAGAGGTACAACGTGTGAAATTCTGTTCATCTCATTTCTCCTTATGATTGTGTTTATATACATGCCTCGAAGCCTGTCAGGCTTCGAGGCAGATGATCCCGTATCACAATTCGCGCCTGTACGTCATATAAAAACTGCGGCCGGGAAGGGGGTAATTGAGTATGTCGGCGACTTGTTCCCCGGTAAGATTTTTTCCTTCGAGAGTGATGGTGGCGCGTCCGATCATGTATGAAACGGAGGAAGTGAACACTTCGGATTTTCCTATGTAGTAGGCCGGGTTGTACGTCGAGCTCAGTGAGCAGCCGCCCGTGAGGGAAAATTCCTGAGTAAATTTCCATCGCCCCGGGGAGTATGTGACTGTAGCCGAGAAAGCGCGCTCGTGACGGCCCGGCAGTGGGTTGCCCCTATATATGGTGCTACTGTCGTCGATTGCCCGCTGATAGGTGAAATTGGTAGAAAGAGCGAATCGTCCATGCTTGAGAGACAGAGATGTTTCAGCGCCTTTGGTGATGGATCGTCCAATATTGTAGGGACGTGAGTATACGGCTGAGTTGTGGACATAAACGATGGTATTGTCAGACTGATTTCTGAATACCGACGCATCGAGCAGTAGCGATGAGCGGCCGAGGCGTCTTGACCAGGTGATCCCTGCGTCTTCGTTATGCCCTGTTTCCGCGACAAGCGAGGGATTTCCGACCACTGCGCCATTGTCGCCGAAAAGGTCAGTGAATGTGGGTGCTCTGAAATAGTCTCCCATGCTTGTGCGTAACGAGAGTGAGGCGGTGACTTTCAATCTTGCTCCTAAGTGGAGAGCAGAGTTAGTGGCAGTGTCTTTTTCGGCTTCACCCGGAAGCAGGTCGATGTTGCTGGCTCGTGAAATATGGCTCCGGCGGGTTTCGTGGCGCCATGATGGAGCTACTGTAAGCCTGTTGTGGAGAAGTGAAAGAGAGTCTTCGATAGCTATGGCGGTAGTGGTGCGGTGGCTGGGATCAGGGTATCTGCTGTAGAGGGCCGAGTCGTAGGCGGACATGTTTTCGCGGGTAAACCCGAGTGCGAGGGTGATGTCATGGGTATCGCCGGTGAGGTGTTCATAGGTGGCACGCAGTGAGTCTGCCCTTGTTATGAACCTGTTGTTGCGGATGCCGAAGTAGCTCGTGTCAGGATTGAAGAACTTCGTCCGCTGATAGGCCGAAGACGCCCGGTAGGTGGAAATGACACCGGGGATCGACAGGCCGTCATCAGTGAAAGTGGCAGAGAAAACATTGCGAAGGGTTTCAAGCCGCGCGTTGATATCAAGGAGGTTTTCCGTGCCGGGTATGCCCTGTTCTTTGTTGAAAGCGGAATTGATTATTGTGAGTGTGCGGCCTGCCGCGAGGTTGAAGTCGGCGCGCGAAGTCAGAGAATCGCTTGTGAAGTCGTTGTTGACGCGGGCGTCTGTCTTGTCATCGGCAGTATCAAGCGGGGTTCCATTATGATTTGCATACTTGAAGTCGCCATCGGACTGCAAATGTTCGTAACCGAATCGTATCGAGTGTTTGTTGAGTGGAAAAGATGATGACATAGACATGCCAAGGGTGGTGAAAGAACCCGCAGTCGCCGTGATTTCAGTATGTCGTTTCCGTGACGCTTTCGTGATGATATTGACGGCGCCTCCTATCGGCGATCCCGGGAATCGCACTGGGGAGTTGGAACGATAGACTTCGATGCGATCCACATCTTTGAGGCTGAGAGCCGACAGATCGACAGTGCCGCCGGATATTTCATTGAGCGGCACCCCGTCAAGCATAACTGTAACGTGATCGGTTTCAGATCCTCTTATCGATACGGTTGTAAAGCTGCCCGGGCCGCCGTATGATCTGGTCTCGACACCTGCCAATGCCGAGAGCACCTCCCCGAGCGTGGACGAACGTACTCTGAACTGTTCGCCGGAAATGATCGTAGTAGAGATAGTGGAGTCAGATTCGGTCACATCCCCGCCAAGTCGCTTTTCGACAACCATTATATCTCCAAGATCAATTGGAGCCGCAGACGCCGGGATAGAGTTAAAAGTGATGAAGAGTGATAGAGAAGCGATGAAGAGCAGTTTACGTGTCATAAAAAAACCGGTCCCTGCACGAGGACCGGTTTTTGTCTGCGTGATATTGGATGCGCAAAACCTCATTCCGGGAGGTTTTTTCACTATGAGTGCTGCCGCAGGTCTTCTGACTCCCGGATCATCCTACTCGCCGTACCTTCCCACCCGCAGGGCAGTGGCTTGCTGGGCTTTCGTCCCCGGTTACAGCGGCCGGTCCGTGACGGCTTTTCACCGTCTTCCCTATTGTCTCCAGTATTGCGAGACGGCAGCTTTTCATAAGTATTATAGCAGCATGGTAAAACGTCAGTCAATAGAAGTGTGGCTGTCATGCGTAAGTGAGAATCTAACTTCTTCCCTATACATTGTATTCTTGAAATGATAACATTTCCAAAATATCATGTTAATCGCTCAACTGATTCTCAAGGGAGATCAGGTTTCAATTTGCAGCTTTGTATATCATATTCAAGTTTTCAACATTACATGAAATGCGATATGACTCTCCATAGCGGCAATTATTACATATTCGCTGAAAGTATTGCCTTTCCAGCACTCGGCAATGACAATCAGACGTTGTATCTGCCGCCGAAGCCCGGTTTACTGGAGGGCGGGGGTTTTACAGCGGGTGCGCTGCCGCTCACGCCACCTGCTCCCGGAGTAGCGCCTGCCTGTCCGGAGCCGCTGAAAAGGTCGTCGTCTTTTGTCCCGCCGGAGAAGATACCTCTCATGTTGAGTTTGAAGTCGTCAGGGTTGGGGGAATTGGTCAGAGCACAGTCCATGGTGATGGTGTTATTTTTGACGAGGCGTACAAGGTCCTGATTCATCGTGTGCATGTGGAGGAAGTCAGGGGAGCCGAGTATCGCTTCGTAGAAGGCGGGAGGAGTGGAGTGTTCGAGTATCAGTTGCCGTATGCGTGGAGTTGAGATCATGATTTCCGTTGCCGGCACGCGGCCTACGCCGGATGCGACCGGGAGAACTTTTTGCGATACGATACCCATGAGAGCATTGGAAAGCTGGATGCGTATCTGTGATTGCTGGTGCGGCGGGAAAACGTCGATGATGCGGTCGATGGTACCTGGAGCGTCAGTGGTGTGAAGAGTGCTGAAAACAAGGTGTCCGGTTTCGGCAGCGGTGAGAGCTGTGGCAATTGTATCGAGGTCGCGCATTTCCCCAATGAGGATGACGTCGGGGTCCTGGCGGAGTACATGCCGGAGCGCGATGGGAAATGAGTCCGTATCGGTGCCGACCTCGCGCTGGCTTATGATGCACTTGTTGTCGCGATACAGAAATTCTATGGGGTCTTCGACCGTGACGATGTGGGTGTTGCGGGTATTGTTGATATAGTTGATCATCGAAGCGAGGGTGGTAGATTTACCACTTCCGGTGGGGCCGGTGACGAGGACGAGGCCGCGGTTTTGCTCGCACATATACATGAGAGGTTCCTCGGGCAGGCCGAGTTCCTGAAAGTTTTTGACATCGAAGGGGACGATCCTCATTACGACGCGCATTGTGCCACGCTGCTGACAGAGGTTGACGCGGAATCGCGCGACGCCCGGTACGCCGTAGGCGAAGTCGAGTTCTTTATTGATGGTGAACTCTTTTTTCTGAGCTTCATTGAGGATGCTATATATCATCTGGTTGATGGCATCCGCACTGAGGCGATCGCGATTGAGTTGTTTGAGAGCACCGTCAATACGCGCGATAGGGGGACTGCCGACTTTTAGGTGCAGGTCGGAGCCTCCATATTCGCACATTTGCTTCAGTAGTTCATTAATATGCATCGCCGGTCTTCCTCCGAAAATGTCAGGTGAGCGCCTGCTTGATCGAGGTCGTGAAAAGTTCGACTTCGCGGCAGGCGGCTGCGTGGTCGCCGAGATTCCGCTCGACGATCTTCGTCAGTGCAGTACCTATTATAACACCATCTGCGAAATGTCGTACTGCCTGAGCCTGATCTGGTGAAGAAATTCCGAAACCAACCATTACTGGTGATTTGGATGCTTCGCGCACCGAGTCGATGTATTTTTCAACTTCACCCATTTCGGTGCGCGCCCCGGTGATGCCCATGCGTGAGACACAATAGGTAAAAGGTGATGATAGAGAGCCGATGTATTTAAGGCGTGCAGGCGAAGTCACGGGGGTGGCGAGGTGAATGGTACCGAGGCCGATCGAGTCCGCATGATCGCGGAGAGCGCCCCAGTGGTCGGGTGGCAGATCGACGAGCAGGATCGCGTCCGCGCCAGCGCTATGGATGTCAGTTATGAATTTTTCGGCGCCATACTGGAATACCGGGTTGAAGCATGTCATCACCAGTGCAGGCAGTCCTGAAACTTCTCGGACGCGTTCGATAAATTTCGGGAGGCCTGAAAGTTTGAAACCATTTTTGAGCGCGCGTGTATAAGCGGCCTGCAGGATGGGACCGTCCATCATCGGGTCCGAGTATGGGATACCGATTTCGATAACATCCGCGCCGCCTGCTCCGATCGCGCGATATATGTCGATGGATCGTTCAATATCCGGGTCGCCAGCGGGGGCGTACATGGCGAGGGCGCCGTGTCCTCTGGATTTCGATTCGCTGATTTTTTCGCTGATTGTCATAACTGCCCCCCGTTCCTTGCCTTGAGGTATTCATCGACGATGCCCATGTCCTTGTCGCCTCTGCCAGAGAGGTTGACGATGATCGTCCTGTTTTCTCCCACATCGCCGTAGAGAACATGAGCGAGCGCGTGCGAACTTTCGAGAGCCGGTATGATGCCTTCGTCACGTGTAAAAGTGAGTAGTGCGTCAATCGCCTGATCGTCAGTCACGGATGTGTATTTTGCGCGGCCGATGTCTTGCAGGTGCGAATGCTCCGCACCGGTGCCGGGATAGTCGAGGCCGGCGGAAACCGAATGCGCCTCCGTGATCTGACCGTCTTCGTCCTGAAGGAGGAAAGTCTTAGCGCCGTGGATAATGCCGAGCGTGCCGAGTGATAGCGAAGCGGCATGCAGACCGGAGTCAAGACCGCGGCCTGCCGCTTCGACACCGACGAGCTCGACACCATCGTCATCGAGGAACGGATAAAATGCTCCAATGGCGTTGCTGCCGCCGCCCACGCAGGCGACTATCATATCGGGCAGGCGGCCTTCCTGTTCGAGGCACTGCGCGCGTGCTTCGTCGCCGATAACACGCTGGAAATCACGCACTATCACCGGGAAGGGATGCGGGCCGACAATCGATCCGATCACGAAGTGAGTGGTTTCGACTTCGGCAATCCACGTGCGCATCGCTTCGTTGGTCGCGTCCTTGAGCGTGCGTGAACCAGTGGTCGCAGCCGTGACCTTAGCGCCGAGCATCTTCATGCGGCTGACATTCTGAGATTGTCTCTTGATGTCAACCTCGCCCATAAATACTTCACATTCGAGGCGGAGCAGAGCGGCGGCGGTAGCAGTGGCGACGCCGTGCATACCGGCGCCGGTTTCGGCGAGGATGCGCCTTTTGCCGAGGCGCCGGGTAAGCATGCCCTGACCGAGAGTGTTGTTCATCTTGTGCGCGCCCGTATGGTTGAGGTCTTCGCGTTTGACTAATACCCGGTTGCCGCGCCCGATGCGTTTCGAAAACTCCGCGGCGTAGTAGAGCGGGGTAGGGCGCCCGAGATAATGCCTGAGATAGTAGAGGTATTCCTTTTTGAAATCGGGATCCTCTTTGGCGGCAAGGTAACACTCTTCGAGCTGTTCGAGTGCCGCATAGAGTGTTTCAGGGACATATTTGCCGCCGAACTTCCCGAAGTGTCCGGTAGCGTCAGGTTGGGAAATCATGTCTGTCCATCCTTTGATGATCTGATCAGCGAGGCGAGCGCACGGCCCGGGTCGTCTGTTTTTATGAGTGACTCGCCGATGAGAAACCCGGCGTAGCCGGCGGAAGTGAGCAGTCTGATGTCATCGGAGCCAGAGATGCCGCTTTCGCTGATGCGAAGGGTATCGGGGGGGAAAAGCGGGGCAAGGGCGATACTGTTGGTCAAGGATACTTCGCCGGTCTTGAGATTGCGGTTGTTGACTCCGACGACGGAAGCGCGGCACGAAAGGGCGGTGTCGAGTTCGTAAGGAGAATGGATTTCCACGAGCGTGTCGAGTCCGGACTCTGCCGCCGCGTGGGACAGTTCGTCGATGAGCTGGCCATCGAGAGCGGCGACGATCAGCAACACGGCATCAGCGCCGTAAGCGCGGGCTTCCTCTATCTGGTAAAAATCAACGATAAAATCCTTGCGAAGAAGCGGTACTGTCGTAACGGCTGAAACTGTCGTAAGGTATTCGATGTCACCGAGGAAGTAACGGCTTTCGGTGAGCACCGAGATGGCTGCCGCACCGTTAGAGTCGTAAGCCGATGCAATGACGGCGGGGTCGAAATCGGGTTTGATGAGCCCTTTTGAAGGCGACGCCTTTTTGAGTTCGGCGATGACAGCGGGGCGGGATGCGGAGGCGATTGAGCGGGCAAAGCCACGTGGAGCGGGGCGGGCGGCTGCCATGTCGCGGATTTCAGGGATGGTCATTTCACGTTTGCGGATTGCGAGTTCTTCGCGTTTGCGGGCTATTATGCTGTCGAGAATTGTAGACATTGTGATCAAGGTCGTTTCATAAGATATGCGGCGCGAAGTGGCCGCCGAGTCATTGTGACAGGAAATTGCAAATGATGGTTTTACCGTGAGCTGTCAGGATGGATTCGGGGTGGAACTGAACTCCTTCGACGGCAAAGTCACGGTGGCGGACGCCCATGATTTCGTTTTCGCCAGTGTGCGCGGTGACGACGAGTTCGGGCGGGATGGTGGATGGATCAGCAATAAGAGAATGATAGCGCGTAGCGGTGAAGGGATTGGGAATACCTCTGAAAACACCTTCGCAGTCATGTATGATTTCAGAAGTTTTGCCGTGCATGAGGCGCGGAGCGCGGACGACTTTGCCGCCAAAGACCTCGACGATGCACTGGTGACCGAGGCAGACGCCGAAGAGGGGGGTTTTGCCGGCGAAATGGCGAATGGTTTCCATGCTGATGCCGCCATCATAGGGAGTGCCGGGGCCGGGAGAAATGACAATATGGGAGGGTGCGAGCGATTCGAGTTCGCCGATGGTGACCTTGTCGTTGCGGAATACTTTCACATCGGAAACGAACTCGAAGAAATACTGCACGAGGTTATATGTGAAAGAATCATAGTTGTCGATGACGGCGATCATAGGACACCTTCGGATGCTTTTTCGATGGCGAGCAGCAGAGCGCGCGCCTTGTTGCAGGTTTCGTGATATTCGCTTTCGGGGTCGGAGTCGGCGACAATGCCCGCGCCGGCCTGTATGTATGCCCTGTCGCCCTTGACGGCGATAGTGCGGAGGGTGATGCAGGAGTCAAAATAGCCCGAGAAACTCAGGTAGCCGATGGCGCCGGCGTATGAGCCGCGGCGGGTGGGTTCGAGTTCGTCGATGATTTCCATGGCGCGGACTTTTGGCGCACCAGATACAGTGCCCGCCGGGAAGCAGGCGCGAAGGACATCGAGCGGCGTTTTGTCATTGGCGAGTCTGGCGGTGATGTTGGAGACTATGTGCATGACATGGGAATACTTTTCGATAGTCATCAGATCGTCGACATGCACTGTGCCGGGAGCTGCGATGCGGCCGAGGTCATTGCGCCCGAGATCGACGAGCATGATGTGTTCGGCGCGCTCTTTTTCGTCAGCGAGGAGGCCGGCGACGACTTCCTTTTCGAGTTCGGGATCAGCGCAGCGGGGGCGTGTCCCGGCAAGTGGCCGGTAGCGCGCGACGCCATCGCGCACGGACACGAGTGTCTCGGGCGAAGACCCTACAAGCTGCATGTCACCAAGATCGAGGTGAAACATGTACGGCGAGGGGTTGACCGAGCGGAGCACTCTGTAGATATCGAAGGGAGGGACTTCGATCCTGGTGGAAAAACGCTGTGAAAGCACGACCTGGAAAATATCTCCGGCGCGTATGTATTCCCTGGCCGTCTCGACCATGTTTTCGAAGGCTTCTTTTGTCATGTTTGACTTGAATGCAACCTTATGGCATTTTCTGCGCGAGAGGCCGCGGCCGGATTGTACAAAGCGACCGCTGCGCAGACGTATGTAGAGGTCTTCGATGCGGCCGACTGCGTCCCAGGAGAGTTTTGTTTCATAAAAACTTCGTTTGAGAAACAATCCACGTATTCATC
>CAZQSL010000123.1:0-10513 GCA_964595945.1 uncultured bacterium | reverse complement strand
TAATTGTAACACTTGATTGGCTCTTTGTAAAGCTTTTATTGTAACAGTACACTAGTGGGGATGTCGCGTGCTTTCATGCGGACGAGGGTTTGCCGCCTGTCGTCGAGGCGAGTGGTGGCGGCTTCGATGTCGAGGAGTGTGCAGAGGGCGTCTTCCCAGTCTTCGCAGAGTGCGAGAGATGTGTAGAAGTCGTCGGTGCGGGGGAAGAGGTGTGTTGTGGTTTTCATGGTTGTGGGCTCCCGAGTAGTGAGTATTTTTTGAAAAATGGGGGTGGTGTTTTTACCAGTCGTGAGGGGCGAGGCGTGGTGAGGAGGTGAAGATTTCGTCTGTGGATGTATCTGGCGAGGGGTGTGGTGAGACTGACTGGCGTGGTGAGGCGGTGATGATGCCGGAGAGGATGTCGTCGAAGAGGCGCGGTGCGCGCAGGGAAGCGATGAGGTTGTAAGCGTCGGCGTGGCGGAAGTGGTCTGGGCCGCGGCGCACCCATTCGTAGCCCGAGACTTCGCCGGATTCGGAGCGGAGGGGGCGGCGCGCCATGGCGGTCATCTGTTTTTTGAAAGTGTCGTCGATGATGGGGTGTCGCGGGAGGCGGACGCGGCGGGTGGTGTATTCGGCGAGTGCGGAGTCGAGGATTTCGGTGCGGTTGACGTGGACGGAGTGGTTGTGTGTGTGCCATTTGACGGGTGAGTCGGAGCGTGAGTTGTAGTAGCAGAGGAAGACGCGGTCCGGGAAGGACTCGGCGAATTTGCGGGCTGAGTGGAGATCGGGGAGGGCGTCGATGACGCAGGTGCGGATGTCGTAGGCGCGCATGAGTGGGGGGAGGTCGTCGAATGATGTGTGGATACCGGCGTAGATGATCTGGCGCGTGTCGGTCGTGATGCGGGAAATGACGATGTGGAGGTGGTTGCCCTGGTCGATGCCCATGACGCAGGATTGGCCGGTGGGTTGCATGGGGTAGTCGCCGTCGCAGGAGTTGAGGGTTTCGAGAGGCAGTGAGGTGGAGGCGTCTTCGAAGGGGAATCCGATGCGTGAATTCCAGTAGTCGGCGATGTGGCGTGAGTGGTGAAATTCGTCGAGGAGGGCGTGCTGGATGGGGCGGCCGGATTGTGTGACGGTGCTGTAGAGTTGCGACAGGTGGAAGCCCGCGATGGCTGTGCGTGAGGGGAAATCGGCGACCCATTCGCCGCGAGAGGGGTCGAGGGGAGAGGCGCAGAGGGAGCATCCGAGGTAGGCGCGTGAGTCTTTGAGGTAGATGACGCGTTCGGGCGACTGGTCGTCGCGGAAGGTTTTTTCGGGTTGGTTCCAGTTGCCGCAGGCTGGACATTTGATGGTCCAGAAGCGCATGTCGGAGCGGAGGAAAGCGGCGTCGATGCCGTAGTCGGGGATAGTGGGGGTGCAGAGTTCGCGGATGAGGCCTGTCGAGGAGTGGGAGATGCGTTTGATGGCGAGGGAGTATTCGCGTTCGGAGACTTTGTCGCGTTCGTCGATGACGATCTGGTCAGCGGGGACGGAGGCTGTGGAAACGGAGGATTTCATGCCGCGGAAGTAGATAGAGGACTGTGGCAGGCGGGTGGCAAGGTCGATGAATTGGGTATAGCCGGAATTGTCGATGCCTGAGGTACGCGCGGCGAGGTGCGGGCAGGATTTGATGATGGGTCGTATGCGGTCCTGGGAAAAGTCGCGGACATCGTGTGTGGTGGGGAAGAAGTAGACGGCGGTCGTGATGAGAGATGAGTCGATGGCCCAGAGAGTGTCGAGGATGGCGAAGAGGCTGCCGCCGACCTGTGCGGCTTTTTCGATGACGATGTGCGGGTGGTCGCAGTCGTAGAGGCCGCGGAGGTATTCGTGGCCTGCGAAGGAGAAGGGTTTGCCGGCGAGGGAGATGTGGCGCTGTACCCATGATGAGCGGGATATGGCGCCTGGGTGCGCGGGAATGGCGCGAGCGCGGATGTCATCGGCTGCTTTCTTCAGTGAGGATTGTAGCGAAAGCATCGGCGATGAGGCTGGCTGTTTCTTCGGGAGTGGTGTCTGGTGTGGATTGTCTGATAACATGGACCACCTTTTCATTGAGTCGCTGGATGATGGAGGCGATTTCTTCTTTTGAGAGCACGTCGCCGCGGCGTTCTTCGAATCGGGCGAATTTTTCGCCGGATGAAATGATGTCCATGGCGAGCGAGTGGATGCGCTTGAGGGTGGAGTCGGAGGGTGTGGATTCGTCTTCCGGGGGTGAGTCGAGGAGGTCGATGTAGTGGTGGAGGAGCGCCTTGAGGGTGGCGATTTCGTGTTTGAGCGAGAGGAATCCCGGGCTGGAGAGGATGGAGTCGATGCGTTCGGAGATGGAGGAGGCTGATTGGGAGGGTGAGGGGAGAGGGATGGGCGCAATTGTGGGTGCAGGAGGCTCGGGCGGTGATATCTGAGGATTGGTTTTTGAGTGAAAGGTGCAGTATTGGGAGCCTGGGGCTTTTCTGTACGAGCAGGGGGTGCCGTGTCTTGTGGTGGCGGAGCAAAGCTCGCGTGAGTCTGGTGGGGCGGGGCGCATGGGCAAAATCTCCTTTGAGATAAATTATTGGGCGTGCGGCAGCCGTGTATGTGTCACGGTGGCGGAGTATGATGGGGAATGGGGGTGGTCAGCGGCCGATGATTTCGGAGCGGTTGAGGGACTGGAGGTCTTCGTCGGAGGGAAGGGTGGCGCCCTTGTCGGGGAATAGGATGGTGGGCTCGCTCATGACGGCGCCGCAGAGAGAGCAGTTGAAAAATTCGTGGCCGGCGGAGCGGAGGCCGGTGCCGTGCCAGTGGTGGCGGCAGGCGGGATTGCCGTGGTCGATCCAGACGCGTTGCTGGATGATCTGGAGGGCGTCGATCAGTGTGACCGGGCCGCCGGTGCGTGGTGGAGCGATGGTTTCGGTTGCCATATTGCAACTCCTTTCGGTTGTTTGTCTCATATAATTGGTATACTTGTTAAGGTAATAAAAATGTGTGAAAACGTATGTGGAAAAAGAAAAAGTGATATAATGAAAAATGGGTGGTGCGAGGCCCTGGGTGATGAAAGGCCGGGAAGGGGTCTCGGATACCGCATCTATCATCAAGTATACCAAGATTGGTAGGTTGTGTCAAGTGGACAAGAAAACTTTTTCCGAAAGGCTGTTCGAGACTGTCATGGAATTGATAGCATCGGAGGGGCCGGCGAAGGTGGCCGAGTCGATGGGCTTGCAGAGCAATTATTTCGCGCCGAGCAAATATGGATTTGAGAGATTCAGGGGCAAGGCGATCGATCACCTGGACAGGGTCGAGGAGTATTTCGGTGTCGATCTGCTGGGCGGGCTTGAGTCGGGGCTTGCGCTTGAGGTGAACCGTGCGGACAGTGAAAATGTGCTGACACAGCATGACCGCATGGCGATCAGGAGTCTGATCGAGGCGGCGCGTGCGCGGAGCGCGATGGGCGCGCGGGGCGCGGAGGCTGTGGAAAAGATACGGCGCACGCGGTAGGCGGGGCGATCCCGGCGGGGTGGATGGCTCTGGAGCGGACACGGGAGGCATCGGGTGTCAGGGGTGTTCCGGCAGGTATACGGAAATATATACCCAGTCGCCGACGTATTCGATGTCGTCTTTGTAGATGTCGGCTCCGGTCAGTATCCAGTTGACTATTTCTTCTCTCTTCTCTTCCTGATAGATTTCCATTTGAGTGCTCATGGTACTACCCCCTAATCTTGCTGTACTACGGTACAGTCTAAGTATAATGGCCGGGTGTGACAAAAATGGCTGGCAACCGTCGCTGGCGCAGTTTTTTTTTCCGCAGAGGCGCGGCGTGTGCGCCGTGGGGATTTCCGGTGTGCGGCTGCGGATGGCTGGCGCGGTTGGGGCTTTTGCGCGTCTGGTTGCTCCTGGGCAGATCATCACTTTCCGGCTTCTTCTCTTTGTAACCGTTCACGGAATACTCGCGGAGACCCCATTTTTTCAAAAAGGGGGTCTCCATGCTTTTGTCGTGAACACTTCTTCTCTTTTTTCTTTCCCGTAGTAGTTGCGAGGGTCCCCGCATGGTAATCCGGCAGGCGGATTAGCCTGATGATGTCGATCAGTGACGATGAGGTATGCGGCAGGTGATTGGGTTTCAGTGTGAATGCTGCATGGTGGTCATCCCTTGATAATTTGCTGTCAGGCACTCTTTTTGTTGACGATTATAAGATGAGCAACTTAAGACAGTCGTTCAGCTTTGGGGATTTTCGGAAGTTTTTTTTATTGGCCGTGGGACAAAGGGGCTGTTTTTTGTCCTTTTATAGGGCGTATGAGAAGAACAGCCGGCCGCGGTGCGGTGCGGCAGATGCCGGGAGGTAACGAATGGTGAGGAGCGAAAACGAGAATGTCGTAAAGGATGAGGCAGCAGGGAGCTTAGTGGCCGAAGAGGTGTGCCATCAGGCTGGCGAGCCTGCGCCGGCTGAAGCGCGGACGCATGTGATCGAGGGTGTCGAAATCTTCAAGGCCGGCACGTGGACTGACAGCGCGGGGCGTGAGATCACGTATAACGAGAGTGATCTCAGGGAAATGGCGCGTGCTTATGAGGAACTGGCCGGGCGGTTTGAGGCGCCGGTGAAGATCGGGCATTCGGAAGATCAGGGATTGCTGCATGGCGACGGGTGCCCGGCTGCCGGGTGGCTCAAGAATCTCCGGGTCGCCGGACGCACGCTGGTGGCTGATCTCGTCGATGTGCCGCGAGCGGTGTGCGAACTGATCGACGCGGGCGCTTTCAAAAAGCGGAGCATGGAGATACTGCATGACTATCTCGATGAGGACACTGGCAAGGTGTACGCGCATGTGCCGGCTGGTCTTGCGCTGCTCGGGGCCGCTCTGCCGGCGATAGGTTCGCTCGCTGGCATCAGGGCGCTGTATGGCAGCGGAAGTGCGCGGGGCGATGTGTATCTGTACGCAAGGGACATCGAAGGGCCGGATGCTGAAGGGAAAGACGCGGACGGCGCGCCGGCTGCCGGAGATGGAGGTGGTGAGCGGTGCGAGGGGTGCGAGAGGCTGATTGCGCTCGAAGGCCGTGTGGAGGCGCTCGAAGCGGCGAAGGAAGAGGAGAGTAGTGAGAGCGAATCGGAGTCGTGCTATGCGCGCGGGGCATTGGGAGAAAAGGCCGAGGCGGTGGAATTTGTCTCGAAGTATGGCAGGCAGGTGCCGCCGGTGTATGCGCCGGTGGTGAGGGATGTGCTTGTGATGCTTGAGGCGGGCGCTGCTCGCGAGAAGGGCGCGATGCGCGAGGCTTACAGGCAGGCGGCGGCGGAGTTCAGGAAATTCATAGCGTCGCTCGGCGAGCATCCGGCGCTTGGCGAGGTCGGAGTCGTGATGGAGGGGGGCGGGGCTGCGCAGGATGACAACGAGGCGCGGATCGCTGCCTACTGCCGCAGGTACGGGCTCGATCCCGACAGGGCGTCCGATTATGCCAGGGCCGCCATCGCTGTCAGCAGGCAGGCAGGGCAGGCTTAACAGCGCCCTTTCCAGCATTTCAGGTTTTCAAGACACAGGCAGGGAACACAAGCCGGCAGGAGTGAGCATGGCTCGCCTGCGGCTGTGCGAAAAGTGAAAGCCCCGGATAGGGGCCAAGTATATGGAGGTGGAAGGAATGGCAGAAATCAAGGAACTTCTCACACTCAGCTTCAGACTCAAGGACGGACAGTCTGAGCTGGCGCAGGGCTGCGTGGCAGTGCTCGACACAGAAGAGGGAGTAGTAGCGGCACCTGCAGCGGCCGGAGCAGGCAGGATCGCCGGCGTGCTGCGCGATACGTCACTCACGGCGGGCGGCATTGGCGCTTTCCAGGTGGCAGGCGTGGCAAAGGTGGCAATCGCCGACGATGTGGCAGTGGGCGACATGCTCATCGTAGCGGACACTCAGGGCAGGGTGAAGCCCGCGGGCGACGGCGCGCAGATCACCGGCACCGGTATCGTCGGCAGGGCGCTCAGCAGTGCGTCTACCGCTGGCTCGCTCGTGAAATGCCTGCTCGCGCTGCCTGCGGAATACCATGTCGAAATTACTGAAGGAGGCGAATGACCATGAGTACAAAAGGAAACATACACATCGACAGCGCACTATCGAATTTTTCCGTGAAGTATGCAAACGGCTCGATGATCGCCGACATGATCGTGCCGCGCATCGACGTCGCCAAGGACAGCGACATGTATTTCGTCTATGGCCGCCAGCAGTTCCGGCCCACGCAGGATTTCCGCGCCGACAAGGCAGACATCAATTTCATCGACTCGTGGAATATCGTCGAGACGCCGACTTATACCTGCACTGAGCATTCGCTTGCCGATCTCGTCAGCGATCGCGAACGCAGAAATGCCGACGCTCCGCTCTCTCCCGACTACGATGTCACCGAACATCTCACCAACATGCTTGCGCTCAATCGTGAACGCCGCGTCGCAAGTGTCCTGCTCGCCACGTCGAGCTACGCCACGAGCGGCAACGCCATCACGCTCAGTGGCACGCAGCAGTGGAACAACGCAGCGTTTGACTCCGACTCGGCAACCGATGCCATCGAGGCGCGCATCGATGCCGGCAAGGAAAAAATCAGAAAGGCAATCGGAGCGGAGCCCAATGTCATCATAATACCCGCCGCCGTGGCCAGAGTGTTGAAAAGAGACAAGGAAATCCGTGACCTCATCCGTTACACCGACAAGAGCCTGCTCGTCAATGGCGACCTGCCGGCAAAACTGTGGAACATGACGGTGCTGAGCCCCGGCGGCGTGTACGACTCGGCCGAAGAGGGCCAGACGTTTTCAGGCGCCGACATCTGGGGCAAAAACGTGCTCCTCGCATACGTCGCCGAAAACCCGCGCACTCCGCGTACCATGACGCTCGGCCTTACTTTCCAGTCGCAGAAACGCCAGGTGGCCAAGTGGCGCGAGGAAAACCGCAAGTCGGATGCTATCGAGGTTTCTGAAATCCTGACAGAAAAAATCGTGTGCGAGTATTGCGCCTATCTGATCAAGGATGCCATCGCATAGCGGCGGATGCCGCAGGAAGTGTGATTTTCCGGAGGAGCCTTTTCACAAAACAGGTTCCTCCGGCCTTTTCAAAAGGTGAGTGAATTTCGGCAGGATGCGGAAGGAGACTGGAGATATGGCATACGGGACGGAAAACGGAGTGACTAACAATCTGAGCGATTATGAGGAACTGATCGAGAGCGGTTGCGTGAGCGAGGACATGATCGGAGAATGCCGACTTGCCGCGGACGGGATAATCGATGCGCGGCTCTCGACGGTGGTCGATTACGGGCGGTTGCCGCTCGAGGAGCCGCCGGCCGTGATTTCGCTGCTGTCGGATGATCTGACGACGTATTTTGTACTGCGGCGTGTATTCACTGGCAGTGAGCCGAATGATTCGGAGTGGGTGGACAAGTTTTATCTGAGGCCGCTGGAGCTTTTGGACAAGCTGCTGGCGAAGCCGGTGGCGCTGGGCAATGACGGGGGGCGTGCAGCGAGCACGGGCATGCGGCGCGCAAGGGTGTTCACGACTGATCCGGGCGATTACGACGGCGATGATGGCACGATGGACGAATGGTGAGAATGACATGGATAAACAGTGGAGGGTGAGAAATGGCAAATCATGAAGAAGGATATCTGGGACTGGCGCAGGAGACGGGATTCGGCGTCGAGGCAGCCGCGCCCGCGGTATATGCCCCGATCAGGAGCGAATCGCTGTCGATGGAAAACAATCTGATAATCCCCGTGCGGGTGAATGGCACGAGGCATGCCGGGCGCGCGCTGCCGGGCAGGGTGACATCCGGCGGCGGCATTTCGGTCGATCTCGCGCCGTCCGGCGCCGTGCCGTGGATGCTCAAGGGGCTGCTCGGCAGCGTGGAGTCGACGGATGCCGGCGATGGCGTGTATGAGCATGTGTTCACTCCGTCCGTTTCGGCTGTGCTGCCTTCGTTTACTGTGCAGGTGGGCAACGGGGCGATGGCCGAGAACTGGCTGGGCTGCACGTTCGGGCAGGGCACGATATCGGTTTCGACGGATGATCTGCTCATGCTCGGCACGACACTGCTGGCTAAGCACCCGAAGGCCGCAACGGCGGCGGCGACGCGACAATATGATAGCGTGAGCGGTTGGGCCGGCTATCACGCGGGGTTTACTCTCAATGATGTGCCCAACCTGATGTTCGAGGATTTTGAGCTGACAATCAGCAACAAGCTCGAACAGGTGTGGACGCTGAACGGCACGCGGTATTGCACGTGTCACGTGTCCGGCGGGTTTTCGGTGGAGGGCACGATCAGCCTCGCGTTTTCGTCGCAGGAGGAAATGAAACGGATGTGGGGCGCGGTAGATGCGGGCGCTCCGCAGGGCAGTGTGGCTCCGGGCAGTCTCGGCATAGCCATCACGCACACGGAAGTGATCAGCGGGACGGCGCCGTATGCGATGGAGATAGAGATGGGAGAAATCTTTTACAAGTCGGCTCCGGCAGTGATCGCCAGGGGCGGCGACAGGATCAGGCAGACTGTGACTTTTGCGGCATATTGCGGCGAGGGATCGGATTTTTCGATCAGGCTGAGAAATGGCACGAGCGGGTATCCCGATCCGGTGTGACGGGGTGCGTGCGATACAGACATGGGAGAGTGGCGCGATGGGTTATGTGGCAAAAGATGACAGTGGCATGAGCCTCGATGCATTCGCGGGGCGGCACCGCGTGCGTGGCGAGGACGGGCATGATTATTTGATCCGGGTTTTCACCATAGGTGAGTTGCACCGCTTTCAGGATGCGCTTGGCACGTTGCTCGAAGGGGTGAGCCAGGCGAATTGGGCCCGGCTGCTGCAAGTGGTGCTGAGGCGCGAGCGTGTGGATTGGGTGGTGCGGGCGAGGCGGGTTGCGGGTTTGCCGGATATGAGTCTGCGCGGCGCGCTGGGGATCGTGGCGGCGAAGGATGCGGAGAAGGTGCTGGACAGGATAGTGCGCGCGAATCTCGATCTCGGGCTGGCGGAACTGGTGGCAAAGTGTGCGGAGTCGGTAAAAAAAAAGACGGCGGAGGCGCGCGGAGCGACTGGGGCAAGGTCGGAGGGTGCATGTTTGTCGAATATGGCATGAGGCCGTCGGATGTGCTGGGGCTGACGTGTGTGCAGCTCAACGCGATATACGATTATGCGGCTGAGGAGCACAGGAGGCGCGGTGGTGGCGATGCGGATGTGGTGGCTGCCGCGGCGGGACGTGGCGGGCTGAGGCGCAGATGGTGAGGGGAGTAGGAGAAAGAAGAAATGACTTATGTGGAGCCCTCCTTTTTGAAAAAGGGGTCTCTCCACACCTCTACCTGAAAAATTCATAAGCTTTGGGTCGTGTGAAAGCTGTATCACGGGTGCGAAAGGATGGTGAGGTATGAGCGAAAGCGAAAAGAGCAAGGAAATTGAATTCGATGCGAAGGCGCTTGGCGCGGAATTGACGGAAGTGCTGACGAAGGCGTTCCGTGTGGATATGCCAGCGGGACTGAAGGACTCGCTGGGCGGAGCGATGGGAGACCTGCTCGGGAGAGTGATCCCTGGCGGGAGTGGCGGGAGCAACATGATGACAGCGATTTCGGGCGCGGCGCAGATTGCCGGCGGCGATGCGATAGGGGGTACGGCGGGGCTGTTGTCCGGACTGACGGGGAGTCCGCTGAGTTTTTTCGGCGGTGGTTTGGGCGGAGTGCTGGGGGGCGTGTCGATGGTGGCTTCGCTGGTGGGCAGTTTCACGAAGCGGGGGACGAGGAGCCCGCTTTCGGATGTGAAGCCGATATTCGAGCCTTCGATCAGAGACAGCGGCGGGGGGCTGGACACGCTGTTTGGTTCGGACGTGTTTGAGACGGCTGCGTTTTCGTCGCGCAACGGCAGTGGCGATGTGTTGAGGAAGTTCGCGTCGTCGAGGGTGGAGCAGGCGGTGACGGTGAATGTGAACGCGTCGAGCGAATTCGACGCGACGGTGGATGACAGGTGGGTGAAGACATCGAAGCTCAATGAGATGTCGGGCATACCGAGGCGTACGAATTTCAATCACGGATAGTGGATCGGAGGTGAGGACATGGCAGGGAATACTGTATTGCATATACATGTGTATGGCGAGACGGCGGGTGTGGAAGCCGGTGGCAAGGACTACCGGCTGCATGGAAAGGGGCTGCTGGAGACGCCCGCGCCGCGAGTGTACATGTATGATCGCGAGCTTGTGCCTTCGGAGTATGAGATAGTCGAAGATGAGGGCGGAGCGATCGTGCGGTTTGAGGAAGCGCAGGCGGGGAGCGATCTGACGTGTGACTATGTGTGGACGTATGAGTGCGGCGAGGATGAGACTCCGGCGGTGTATGAATTCACGCGCGACATGAACGTGAAGGTCGTGAAGGACTGCAACGGGCGTTCGATGATCGTGGAGGCGTGCGAGAGGGTGACGGCGTGGAGCGGGATGATCGTGTGGGAGGCGGCGCCGCTGGCATTTGCGGAAGAGTTGCGCAGGATAGCTGAGAATGGCGGCGGAAGTTTCGACATTACGAGGACGCTGCCGGGC
>CAZQSL010000122.1:0-10600 GCA_964595945.1 uncultured bacterium | reverse complement strand
TACGCCGCCGAGCTGTTCGCCGACGAGTATGGAGAGCAGTATGGCGAGCGGGCTGAGGGCGACGAATTTCGAGAGCATCAGAGGCAGTATGACTTTGTTTTCGAGGAGTTGGATGATGGTGAAGACCAGTATGACGGTGAGTGCGAGAGTGAGAGATGATGAGAGCGCGACAAATGCCGCCGGGATGCAGCCGAGGAATATGCCGATGACGGGGATGAGTTTTGTGACACCTGCAATGAGTCCGAGCAGCAGGGGCGCCTTGACGCCGAGGATGCTGAGGGTGATGGTCATGGCTACGCCCATGATGATGCTGAGGACGAGCTGACCCGTGATGTAGCCGCGGAGCGCGGAGCTTGATTCGTTGAGTATTTCGGATGCTTCATCCTGGTATTTCAATGGAAACAGACCGACGAGGCTCTTTTTGGCGTTGTCTTTTTCGATGAGGAGATAAAAGGTGATGAATGGGATCATCAGCAGCAGGATTATCTGCGAGAAAAACTCCGATGATCCTTCGGCGACCTTGCGGAGGAGGTCGCTCGATTGAGAATTCATGCGCTCGAAGGTGTTTCCGAGACCGGCCCTGACTTCCGGCGGCAGGTCGAGACGGTGGTAGCGCTGGGTCATTTCGTCGATGGAATGCTGGGCTTTCTGGGTATACTCGGGGATATTTTCGGCAAATTTTCCGATCTGCTCGGAGATGGGAGGGATCACGAGCAGAAAAAAGCCGGTGATGACGAGCACTGCCGTGACGAATGCGATGGCTGATGACCATACGCGGGTGATACGCAATTTTTTACCGAGTTTTTTCCCTTCGAAATAAGACGCCATCGGTGCGAGCAGATAATAGAGCATGAGGGAAATAGTCAGCGTGGCGAAAAGCCCGCGCAGGGCGTAGCACAGACCGACTACTCCGACGATAGCTGTTAGGGTCAGGATTCCCTTGATGATTTCTGACTGCCGGTTGCTGTTTTCCATTGTGTCACCTCATGTCGTTCAGAACATTATAGCATTAAAAATACATTTAAAAATATTGACAACCATGAAGTGCGTGCGGATCGCCACTGTCGATGATATTACCATCAGCGGCTGTCGCGGAAATGGTATTGACTGAACGTTTCGCAAGGCAATATACTCGAAAACGCACAAGCGGTCGGCCCGGCTTCGAGGTGTCCGACTGAATCCAGAATAGTGGAAACAGACACATGGCAGTCAACAGAGAGCTTTACTACAGGTACATCAATACGTTCGAAAAGGTTATGAAGGTTTACAACAGGATGGAAGTGGATGGTACCGGGAATATCCCGGAAACGGGCGGCGTGCTGCTTTGCCCGAGGCACGAGAACTATTCCGATCCGTTTTTTGTGGCGGCCGCGGCCAATAAAAGGGTACTGCACTTCCTGGCCTGGAGCGGTATCGCCGAGATGAAGATCGTCGGCGATCTGATCAAGGCAGTCGGCAACATGCACACCATCGAGGAAAGTTATGGCGTGGCGACCAACAGGGAACAGGCAAAACAGGTGCTCGGCAATCTGCGCGAATTGCTCGAAGCCGGCGAGGCGTGCGTCATTTTCCCCGAGGGCAAGATCAATCACTGGATCGGCCCGGGAGGTTTCCATGAATTCATGCCGGGCGCACCCCGGCTTGCCGCGCAGACTGCCGTGCCAATCATCCCCGTCGCTCTCTGGGGCACCCGGTGGGTTGTGCCCAACATCATCAACTATCACGATTTCGGTGGCCCCGACGATGGGATTTGGATACCTGGCTATCTGCCGGCAAAGGTTAAAATCAGGTTCGGTGAGCCATTCCACGTCGATCCGGCTGCCGCCAGTGACCGCTCTGTCGCGACAGCGGAAGCCAGCCGGCTGCGGTCGGTCATCGAAAGCATGGTCGCCGATATCAGGCCGCGCTCGCTGTTTGATCTGCTTTGAATTATAATACGATATCACAATATGCCCGCTGACGCGGCCATGCCGCCATACAGCGCCGGAGGCCGATTTGAAAAAGGAAACAAAGTCCGAAAACGAATTGCTGCAGGAAAAACTCTTTATCGACCGCAAAAGCACATGGCTGTCATACAGCGACAAGGAAAAGAAATCCGTGATGGACTACGCTGAGGAATACAAGGCATTTCTCGCGGCATCCAAGACCGAACGCCTCTGCGTCGAAAACATAATCACCGCCCTCGAAAAAGCCGGTTACAGGGACATTTCGACCCTCAAGTCAGCCGCAAAGGGCACCAGGCTGTACAAGAGCATCAAGGGCAAAGCGCTCATCGCGGCAATCGTGGGCGCCGATGCCTCGCAGTGGCGGCTCGTGGGCAGCCACATTGACTCGCCCCGGCTCGATCTCAAGCCAAGCCCACTGTTCGAAGACTCCGATCTCGCTCTGCTCAAAACTCACTATTACGGCGGCATAAAAAAATACCACTGGGTCAATCTCCCGCTCGCTCTGCACGGTGTGGTTTTCACGAAAGACGGCAAAAAAGTGACAGTCGAACTCGGCGAAAAAGACGGCGAACCGAAATACATCATACCCGATCTGCTCCCCCATCTCGCCAGCGACCAGATGCAGCGCAAGCCGTCCAAAATTGTCGAAGGCGAAGAACTCAACGTCATCTTCGCCGGCATCCCCGTCAATGACGATAAGGTCAAGGAAAAGGTGAAATTTGCCGTACTCAAAAAACTCAACGAAAAATATGGCATGACCGAAGAGGATTTCGCTACAGCCGAATTCGAGTTCGTGCCAGCCGGAAAACCATGCGACATAGGCATCGACTCGTCGATGATCGCGGCCTATGGCCAGGACGACAGGGTATGCGCGTTTGCCACGCTCAAAGCGCTCCTCGCGGCAAAACCGAAGCACACGGCCATCGCGCTGTTTACCGACAAGGAGGAAATCGGCTCCTTCGGCGACACGGGTGCCGAGAGCTTCATGATCTCCAACTTTATGGAAAACTACCTCGCGCTTACCGGCCTCAAGACTGGCGCGGCACGCGTATTCGAGGCATCCAAAGCCATTTCCGCCGATGTGACCTGTGCTCAGGACCCCAATTTCAAGAGCGTCAACGAATCCAACAACGTATCGTTCCTCGGGCGCGGCGTGGCTGTCGAAAAATACGGCGGCGGCGGCGGGAAATATAATTCTCAGGACGCGAGCGCCGAATACATGGCTTATATCCGCGCACTGCTCGATAAAAACAAAGTTGCCTGGCAGACAGGCGAACTCGGCCGCATCGACCTCGGCGGCGGCGGCACGATCGCCATGCTGATTTCGAGGTTCGGCATGGACTGCGTCGACATGGGCCCCGCGCTGCTCGGCATGCACGCTCCATTCGAACTTTCGTCCAAGTCTGACGTGTACAACGCATTCAAGGCCTACCGCGCGTTTTTCGAGGATTGACGGGCGGCTGCCGCTGTTATATTGTGAAGACAGTTGCGAGTGACAGGAGTCCAGCGACGCCCGCAGATTTTATACAGGAAAATGCAAGCCCGATGACAGACTTCATCAGGGGAACTAATTACCGGACGCTCGCAGGCATATTCGACGAGATCGAAACCGCCGCGCATTCCGCACGGGTGGAGATGTCAAGCGAGCAGATCGGCTATTCCAAGGAAGGCCGCCCGATCATGGCCGCATGTTTCGGCGATGGCGATTTCCGCAAACCTGAAGTGCTGTATTTCGCCACCATCCATGCCATGGAATTCATCAGCAGCGCCGTCGCGATGCAACTGATCAGAGATTTCGCACAAGGCGGCGCGCATGCGGCGCTCCTCGACAGACTCAACGTGTGGATCATACCCGTACTCAATCCCGACGGCTATGCCAGGGTCGAAAAAATGCTCACGACCGGCCTCGGTATCGCCGCGTGGCGCAAAAACGCCAACGGAGTGGACCTCAACCGCAATTTTCCCCTGTCGTTTTATGACCTTCCCAAGTCGCTGTATGCCGGCAGCAGGCTGAAACTTTCACAGTATTACCGTGGCCCGGAGCCATGTTCCGAACCCGAGTCGCGAGTGCTCCGCGATTTTATCCTCGGCCACAACGTCAAAATGTCACTCGCCCTTCACAGTTTTGCCCGCTGCATCCTCCACCCTTACGCCCACACCAGAAAGCCTTGTAAGGATCATGAACTCTTCGCCCGCATTGGCGCCGAGATGGCCGCTCTCATGGACAGGCCTTACTCGGTCAAACGTTCATCAGAACTCTATCAGGTCAACGGCGACATGATCGACTGGCTCTACGACGAGTGCGGCATACTGTCGTTTCTGATGGAAATCGGAGGGTTCAACGCCGATCCGCTCCAGCCCCGCACGCTCGTCAACCCGTTTTTCTGGTGGAATCCCATGCGTCCCGAAAAGGAAATTGCCAACGTGATGCCGGCCTGCCTGCACATAACCGTGACCACTGACAAGATGTTCGGCGAAAACGCCTGAAAAATTCAGCAAAAAATTGTTGACAGTTGTTGTTAATGTATTATGATATAAGAGACTGGTTTATTTTCTCTTTAGGTGTTGTAGTCGAGCCAACTTCAACTCAAGCGTGACTCGACTCTTTTTTTTGTCCAAAAACATAAATCCAACTGAGTAATTTATCCACAAGATGGTTCATCATGCGAAATTATCATATCTAACTGATTATCCCTGAAACTCAGTATTGGAGATAATCAGGAGGTTTATTCGTCGTTATCAATATATTAGGAATGCACAAACGAACAAGTTCACCGGCAATACGACAGTTTGTCCAATCGTATATGAAAATATGTGTCCAATCAAAAAACTGATACGAAGGATCATCGTGTTATGTGATGGAAAAGTCAGAAACGCACCAGGATTGCGCCGGATTATCCCATAATCAAGACGCTTTCAATGTTGCATGTCTCAGTGGCAAAATAAACCGAAATGCAATATCTTCACGATTCGCGGAAGTTACATGAATAACGGGGCTTTTGGCGGATATCCGCACCCGCCGTCTTTATACGTATGGCTGCGGATCGGTGTAAGCGCCCAACAGGGCAAGCGAAGTGAAAACGGGCAGAAGACAAAACTTGATGCGTCAGTATTTCACGGCAGACCCTTACGCGCCTCAAGAGATAGTCATTGTGAAAATAGTCGGAGACTACTTGATTGATGCTGCTTTAGCTCCTGCGGACGGTGCGGGGAAACGGACATCGCGAAGAGTCTTTTTGGTGATCCAGTCCTTGAGAGCGATGCCGGCAGGCGTGATTTCGACGTATGTGGAATGGATGGCCCAGTCGCCGGTGTTGACATACCACTGACGCCCTCCGGTCATTTCCAGTATTGCGGGGGCATGTGTGTGGCCATAGAGGATGATGTCGTAGCCTTTTTGTTTGCATGCCTGTTCGGCGGCTTGCTCCCAAATTTTCAGAAAGCGCTCGGGGACGCCCATCTCCTGTTCGGCCTTTTTGTGTCTGGGAAGTTGTTTGTGTTTTGGCTGGCGCTGGAAGATGCGGACAACGTCTTTCATGAAGTCTACGGCGTGCTGGTCGACAGCCTGGCCGGTGACGGTGCGGAGAAAGTCGATGGCATCGTATATATGATCCTGAAAGAGGGGATCGTGGAAATGGCCATGTTCCATATATGCGTGGTGTCCGTGGAATGAGCGTTCGAGGGGATGCTTGTCATCGCTATAGGTCATGATGAAGTTGGACTCGGCGATTTCGATGCCGCGAAGCGAAAGGTCGTGATTGCCGACAAGATAGGTAAAGGGGATGCCTGAACGTGAAATGGAGAGCAGACGCGTGATGAGTTCCTTGTGCTGGGGCCAGATGCCGTTGCCTTTGAGAGCGGGAAAGTCGAAGATATCGCCAAGTATGTAAAACTCTGCAGCGCGTCCCTTGACAAAGTCGACGAATTCGAAAAAGCTGCGACGGCGCGAGGAGTCCCAGCGATCGGCGTGCAAATCTGACGTGAGGATAATTGGCTTTGTGGTCTTGTCGGTCATCTGTAGCGCCTCCTGCCCGGCATGTCTTGTGATAACTGCGGCTGTGGTGGATGATTATACCATATCCTGTCCGATGATGAAAATCGACTGACACGGAGACCGTGCACCGTCAAGATGTGTGTTGACATTCCATTTAGACATAACGTAATATACAATACAGTATATCAGCGTGCCTGGACATCACCGGCATCAGACATGCACTCCATGAGACGGGGATCACTTATGAAAAAAATACTTACAGCAACTCTGATGGCATTTGCGGCAGCGGCAGCGTTTTCCGCTACTGCGCCGGCGGCTTCGTATGACATTGACACCTATGCCGAGGTGACATACAACTCACGCTACATCTGGCGTGGCATGGATATGCAGGACACTGCCCGCTATCAGGAATACACTTGCACCAACGCCGAAAAATGCGCCAAGGACAACGAAGACGCGATACAGCCCGGCGTGACTTTCTATTGGGGCAATTCGGGGCAGAGTCTCAATATCTGGGGTTCGGCAGGCCTCGATGATTCGCACGACCTCGATGAAGTCGACGTGACGTGGGACTACACGAAATCCCAGTCCGAAGGCTATGAAACATCGTTCGGCCTCACATACTACGCCTTCCCGAAATCCGATCAGGACACTATCGAAGCCTATGCGGGCATCGCGTTTCCCAAAGTGATACTTGCCCCCTCAGTCATGGTGTTTGCCGACTTCGGAGCCGGAGCCGGCTACTATACGACGGCAGGCATCAGCCACACAGTGCCAGTCAGCAACAATCGCACACTCGACTTTTCACTCAGCGGCGGCTACTCGGACGGCTACTGGGGCACGGAACCCGGCGTCACCGACGTGACCCTCTCCGTATCATCCACGATGAAAGTCGGCACCGTGTTTGTCATCCCATCAGTCAACTATGCCCTCTGCCCCGACAACCGTGTCAACAGGGCTGATGACGAACTCTGGTTCGGCATATCGGCAATATCTCAGCTCCAGCTCAAAAAATAGGCCGCGCGACACACACAGCGTCCCGTCGACGCCCGCCGCCAACACCATCGACACAGTCATCATCCCGCCCCAACCGGGGCGCGAAAACAAATACGGCTTAACACGCCGAAAACCATCTTTTCTGGGGAGGCAACAATGGGACCAAAAATCGCACTCGTCGGAGCCGGCGGAATGTCTTTCGGCCCGGTCATGACCTATGACATCCTGAAATCCGAGGCACTGCACGGCGGCACCCTGATGCTCATCGACATGGCGCAGGACAAGCTCGACCACGCCCGCGCAACCGCCGACAAGCTCAATGACCAACTCGGCAACCCCATCACAATCGAAGGCGAAACATCCCTCGCTCGCGGTCTCGAAGGCGCCGAATACGTCCTCGTCTCAGCCGAAAAAGGCAGATGGCAACACTGGACCGAAGACTACGAAATCCCCCGCAAATACGGATCGCCCCAAGTCATGGGCGAAAACGGCGGCCCCGGCGCCGTCTTCCACTCTCTACGCAGCATCACCAATGTCCTCAGCATCTGCAAGGAAGTCGAAAACGTCGTCCCGGAAGCATTCCTCATCAATCTCACCAACCCCATGAGCCGCGTCACCCTCGCCATCAACAGAGGCACAAAACTCAAAAACGTCGGCCTTTGCCACGAATTCCTCGGCGGCATCATGCGCATCGCAAAAAATCTCCTCATCCCTCCCTCCAAAATCGAAGCCAAAGCCTCAGGCATGAACCACTTCACATGGTTCTACGAAATCAACAACGCCGACACCGGCGAAGACCTCTATCCGAAACTCAGAAAACACTTCAAACTCTTCCCCTTCCTCTACAGCCCCCTCGTCAGATACTGCTTCGACAAATTCGACCTGTTCCCCACCACAAGCGACAGCCACCTCGCCGAATATCTCCCATTCTCACCAGATCACGTAAAACCACTCATCCCATTCCATTCTTTCTTCGAACACGAAGGCGCCATCCGATACAAACTCACCGAACTCTACGGCAAGGGACTCATCCCCATCCCCGCAAAAATACTACCCCTCTCCGGCGAAGAAGCCATCCCGATCATCACCGCCCTCCACACCAGGGAATATGAAGAATTCAACGCAATCAACGTACCCAACAAAGGATACATCCCCAATCTGCCCGACGACACAATGGTCGAAGTGCCGGCCACCGCTCAGGGCGGCGAACTCGTCCCCTCACAGGTCCCGGAAATCGCCGAATGCCTCGCCGAATACATCCGCCCGCAATTCGAAATCCAGTCACTCATCGTCGATTCCGCCCTTCAGAAAGACCCCGAACTCGCCTTCGAAGCCCTCAAGGCCGATCCCCTCGCACCCCCAAGCACAGACGCCTGCCGCCGCATGTTCGACGAAATGATCAAACTCCAGGCCGATCTCCTTCCCTTCTGATCTCATATCACTTTCATCACCAAAACACCACGGCGCGCCCCCTCAAAAGGGCGCGCTTTCGCTTCCTTTCGCCAGACATGGCAATCTGCATATAAAACCCTGATATTTCGCACATTTTTGCCGGTTTCACACACGCGTCAACTTTCTCATCCCAACCCTTTTCCTAACCGCAAAAATTTGATAAAATCGTTCTGTCTGATGACAACTTGTCCAACAGCCAGCCCTCGCGCCACTACAGACACACTGGCGTCTCCAGCGCTCCTTGTACTGCCCTTGTCCCGCCATCACCTGCCGGCGCGAATTGCGTGACACAACAAGAAGTCAGGAAAATTTGATGAATATACCCTCGGGTGGATTCATAGTCTCTGGCATAAACAGCAGCGCAGGTATCGGAACTCAAATGACTGATATCGAAGCATACCTCGGCGACCAGCAAGGCGACCTCGCGGCACTCAAACGCATCATCGCCGAAGTGATCGACCACTCAGCCGAAGTCATGAACATGCTCGACGAAAAAGAGCGCGAGCTTAACCTGCTCTACACCGTCATCCGCAAGATCACCTTTTCCATGGACTGGGATGAAATCGGCGAAAAAGTCGTCGAACTCATTTCCGAGTTTTTCCGCGTCGTGAAATTTTGCCTCATCGGCGTCTACGGTCTCCACGACGAACTCATCCTCAACTACGTCTCATCCGGCCAGTCCCAGGACATCGTCTCCGTCAACCTCAAAATGGACATACCCATCAATGACTCCACACGCTGGGACGAAATCATCGTCTCCGATGTCTGGAACACATATTTCGAACAACTCGAACCAGTCCGCAACATGGAGCTTTCATTCATACCACTCTCGGCGAAAGACCGCGAATTCGGCTTTCTGATGGTCGGCAAAAACCGCAACCGCGAATACGCCCAGGGCGAATGGCGATTTCTCAGCACGATCGCCCACTACGTAAGTGTCACACTCGACAATTCACTCCTTTACCAGCTCGCCCGCACCGACGCGCTCACGGGGATATTCAACCGGCGCTACTTCGAACAGCGCCTCACTCGCGAAGCCCAACGCTCACACTATCGCGCCACATCATTCGGTGTGATTATCCTTGACATCGACAGATTCAAATCTGTCAACGACACCTACGGCCACCCGGCGGGTGATCAGGTGCTCATCGCACTCGCCTCTCGGCTTCAGGCCACTCTCTCGGAAAACGAACAACTCTTTCGCATCGGCGGTGAAGAAATGGCCATCATCTCATCCGGCCTCTCCCCCGATTCCGCCTTCGACCGCGCGGAAGCATTCCGCGTCGCCATCCAATCCTCGCCATTCACTATCACCGCCGCGGACGGCGACGTCTCGCTGCCAGTCACCATCAGCCTCGGCGTAGCATTACATCCACAACACTCTCCAGACCCGCAGACTCTTATCACTCTCGCCGATCAGGCCCTTTACTTCGCGAAAGAAAACGGCCGCAACAGATCGCACGTCTATCGCAGGTAATTAATTCCCACACCACGGAGATATGATATGATCAAGTTCGTTTCTTCTTGCATCCTCGTTAGCGACATCCCGAAATCACGCGATTTCTACGAAAACATCCTCGGTCAAAATCCCACCATGACACTTGAAGTCCATGTCGCGTATGAAAGCGGATTTGCCATCTGGCAATCAGAATACGCTCACCAGACAATTTTCACACAACCACGCAATCAGCAGGACAAGCTCAACTGTGACAACTTCGAACTGTACTTCGAGACCGAAGACCTTCCGGCGGCCGAACAGCTTCTCACTGCATCCGGCATAACATTCATCCACACCATGCGCGAACAGCCCTGGGCCCAACGTACGCTCCGCATATTTGATCCCGACGGCCATATTGTCGAAGTCGGCGAACCCATGACGTCGGTCATATCCCGTCTGCTATCCGAAGGACTCGACATCGAAACGGTTGCCACACGGACATTCATGCCCGCAGACATCGTACGCGCCATCGCCCAATCGCCAGATCGAGCATGACCCGCGCGCGGTGACAAGATGTGATTGTTTCCACAAGATGTGAATATTGAGAGTATGTCTTCAGGCCTTTTCTGGTCCCCAAAAAAACATATTGGTATTCCCGTATTAGCAACCGTTCCCACACCCTTCCCAAAAATTTCATCGCTTAACCGCTTCTCCCCGGCCAGTCGCCAAGATCATTCAGGTGGCCAACGACCCTACATCCTCGGCCAACGATCT
>CAZQSL010000121.1:0-10717 GCA_964595945.1 uncultured bacterium | reverse complement strand
CACCTCCGTCAATCTCCAGATCGAAAACGACCGGCTCGTACGCGGGTCTCTTTCGACTACCGTTCGATGGGAGCACGATCATCTTTCCTACAGTTTCGGCGGCTCACTCAAATATGCGGAAGACGGCAACATTACAGGTGAAGTTTCCGGCATAACGCTGCCCGAGTTTTCCGTCGGTGACTATACCAGCGTGAAAATCGACCAGGGGAAAGTCACATTCACCATCTCAGGTTCATCCAGCGCATTCAGCGTAACCGGACTTGGCGGCACGCTTACCCGGTTCCCCATGATGCCCGAATACGAATCGGTCAAAGCCCGGGTACCTTTCACCAACTGTTCGTGGGACACGACAGGCTTCAATTGCGATATACTCGCCGCAAGCGACAAGTCGTGCAAGTTTACTGACGGCAATGCCATTTTCTCGAAGTCATTCTACAATCCGGAAGACAATCCCGATTTCGCGTTCCGCTACGATGTCACAGGCGTCTGCGCCAGGATCGAGAGCGGATCGCTGAAGGTATTCCAGGCCAACGGCAAAGCGGTTCTTTCACGTGCCGGCAGTTCTTCAGAAGCCATTTTCACTGCGTCCATGCCTGTGGCGCTTACACGTGATGATGCCGGATACGCACTAAAAGGCACTCTTTTCACGAAAGAACTCAACAGGTTCAAACTCGGAGAGCTCGCGGTCGAGCCACAGCAAGGTACTATCATCATCGAGACAAGGACAAAATCCCAGCGCGCTGAAATCACTGATATCACGGGCCGCATCACCTCGCTGCCCGGCATGAAATCGCTTTCGACCGCTCCAATCGCCTTCTCCGGTTTTTCGATTTCAGCAAACGGATTCAGCGGCATGATCGAACCTGCCAGTCCCGTAACCGTGCCGGCTGTTATGTTCGGCACTCCCGTGAGTCTCTCCATGACCAAACTCAGGTTCTCGCCTGCCGCTTTTGCGATCAACTCAGACATCACGATCCCTTCATCCAGCAAATCCGCACTGCCCGCAAAAGCCGCCAGACAGATACCTGACAACTGCTATTCACTGATGATCAACGTCAAAAACGCGGGGTTCGAATACGATGGCCCACTCGACATGGCCTACGGAAAGTTCTCGACAAAACTCAAATGCGGCTCTGACTTCGCAGTATCCCCCGACGGTTTTTCGGCCGGCATGGTGCTCGCGCTCCCACCGATTCCCATGCCTTCGGTCAACAAAGCCTTTCTCGAAATCAAAAACGATCTCGTCCTCAAGCGTGAAGGTAACACGGCGACTGCCTCTCTCAACGGAGCCACTGCTCTGTTGCACCTGACTTACATGGACGAAAATTTCCCTTCAGATCCAGATGCAGTTGGCAACTATATCCAGAGCCATCCCGACTCCCACCGTACTATCTCGATGAAATTCGACACTGATATCATGGTAGGATGCACTGTCACCGAAGAAGGCGCGGCAAGCGACTGCTCGATCAGAAGCATACCGGAAGGATCGTCAATAGCGTCGGCCATCGATCCGCCGCTGTTCATTTCTAACAGTGGTTACAGTGTCGAACTTTCAAAATTTACCTACTCCGAGGGTGAAACCTGCAACGGAGCGGCGAAACACCTCGCATTCACTGCTGCCATCAAGGGCATGCCGGGACTCGAGAATATCGACGCAGTTCCTTTCGAGTCACTTGATCTCGTAGCCGAAGGATTCTGCGGCAGCGCTCCGCTCAACTTGCCGGACCGCCGTGTCGATGGGTTTGGGTTTGACATCGATGAAGGCTCGATCAATTTCGCCTTCTCTGACGGCGTCCAGAAAATCACTTCGGATGGGATAAAAGGCATTGTTACCCATCTGCCAGGATATGACCTCGGTAAACGCAAGCCCGAATTTACTGCTGAATTCGACGGTGACAGCTACAAATACGATGTCAATATCCCCAACATCTGGGAACTCAGAATCATTTCCGGCATCAGTCTCAACGTAAAAACGATAACCGCGTCGGTTACTCCGGAAAGCAGGCGTGTCGAATTCGAAGGCGACATCACGCTGCCTCCTTTCGTCAAATATGTTGGAGACGGAATCACTGCCATCACATGGGCACAGGAAAATCCGGAAACCGGCAACATCGACTACGGCGTCAAGAATGTCACAATCGGAAGCGCCAAACTGAAAATTTTCGACATTGCTTCCATCGAAATCGAGAACGCACACTACGATGAGAATCCTGACACTGGAAACAGTTTTTCGATCGACGAGGCAAAGCTTGGGTTTAAAATCGGCAGCGGAGATGAAAAGAAGGAAGACGACGGCAAAGACGACAGTGCCGGTGATGGAGAAAAGGAAGACGACGACGAAGACGAGGAAGAAGACAGTGGCGGTGAAATGAAGGAAATCACTATCAGCGGCATGAGATTCTATGCCGATCACTTCGAATTCGACGAGATCGACATCGACCAGTCAGTGAAACTCGGCACATTTGAATTCAATCTCGGCAAGATCGCTTTCGTCCGCCCGCGCGTCGGCAAGAACTATCTGACATTCACCGGTGGAGTAAAAATCGGATTCGGAGAAAACGGCGGTGAAGTCGAAATCCCCGATCTCGGCAATCTCAAGATTTTCGACGACTGGACTTTTTCTCTGTCCGCCCTGAAGTTCGGCATCGAAACGCCGGCATTCAAATTCAAGGGCATGGTCTATCTCGACGATCTGCCCAACGATAAAAAGATCGAGGTCATCAAGGCCCCGTGCAAAGCGTGCGAAGATGTATTCTCTGAAAACATTTACCTGCAAGACACAGACGAGGAAAAGGATTTTCTCGGCAATGTCCAACTCGAAATCAAGGGGATGTTTTCGCTCGAAGCCACCATCGCTGTTCTCAGCAACAAAAATTTCGGTCTTTACCTGGCAGTGGAACTCCCGCCGCCCGGCATAACCCCAGCCCCGCCGGTGCCGCTGTCCATCGTCGGCGTATTCGGCGGCATAATGTATCGCGACGACCCGCGGATGTTTGCCATGAGCTTCGGCGGCGATGTGGAAATCACCGGCGCCAAAGGTGTGATTACGGGGCGTGTGGCTGTCACTGCTGTCTTCGGCGAACCGACTCTCATCAATCTCTGCGGCGGTCTCAACTTCGGCAAAGTCGGCGACAAGTATATCTGTGAAGCAAGCGGCTCGGCAACGATATTCTTCACTGGTTACAAGGGTTTTCTCGGTACATTCTATCTTGGCTGCGAGATGCCTCCCGATGACGGCTCTCTCATCAAGGCCGATGTGACTGCAAATATCTGCATCAGAGAAAAAGGCGGATGTCTTAGAAAACACGAGGATGATATCATCGCAGACTGTTTCAAGGGCGAACGCGAAGAGTCGTTCAGCCTTACCGGCCACGCGAAAGTGCTGGATACGCTCAATGCCGAAATCGGCGCTTCTCTCAGTGATCAGGGATTTGACGCGGGCGTCAACTTCGCAATCGACGGCGTCCTCGGCGATACCAATATCGTTGGCGTATGGTACTATCTCCACGCGAAAGGGCTGCTCTGCCGGCTTGGCGCAAGAGGCACATGGGGCAAAGTCCATATCGAAGGCGGCGCAGGTGTTTCTGTGGTCGGCATCGACATTGCGACGATCGATATTGTCGGCGGACTTGAGTTTTATACCGATCCGTGGCGCTTCAGGGGCTACATCGGCGGCGGCGCATGTCTGGGCCTTTATTGCGGACGTGAGGTGTGCGAAGGCTGCGTGGGCGACTGCTGTCCGCACAATCCCGGCATGCTGCGCTCTGATCAGTGCGGCACAAAAGACTGCTGTATAAACCTTACATTGTTCAGAGTGGTCGGCGCGCTCGCCGTGCAGATCAGTCTGCCCGGTACTGAATGGTAATCTGTCTGCCGCTCTCCCGCGGCTACTATACGAAAGGCAATTATGATGAAAAATTTCAAATATGCTCTCATAGCGCTGACGGTATTGATCACCACTGCGGCATCAGCAGAAATGACGCAGAATCCCGGCACTGGCTTTATGATCATCCCCGCCGGCGACTCTATTGTCCTGCTCGGCATGGTCCCGGCGCCATCAGGTGCCAAGGGATTCCGCATATACAGAAAAGCCGTCGGCGGACAATTTGAAAAAATCGCCGAAAAACCTGTCTGGTCGCGTAACCCGGACCTTCTCATTAGCGAACTCGGCCAGGCTGGTTTCGACGAAATGGCAAAGAGGTTCGGCGCTGCTACTCCTGCCGAACTCCTTCACAAGTCAGGCTCCAATCCCGCCATCAACCTTACTATCGTCGCCATGGTGCCTCGTTATCCACGCCTGATCGAGCTTTTCCAGGACTCCTACATTTACTTCGATAATACGATCGTAAAGGATGTCACTTATGAATACGTCATACGCAGTTACGACGCCGGCGGCGCGGAAACAGATATGCCGGCAGACGGCGAACTGATTGCTACGGCAGGCACGCGAGAAACCCCGCCCATGCCCGCTGACGCTCGGGCGGAGACTGGAGACTCAGAAGTAAAACTCCTCTGGAATCGAGGCTCCGGCAACACTGTCGGCACCGTCGATGGAGGTTTTCTCGTCTATCGCAGGGAAAAAGATATCCCGCTCCGTATTGTCGGTTACCTCATCCCGCTCAAGGGCGTGGAACAGGCATTCATCAATTCCGATCTCGAAAACGGAGTCGAATACACCTTTCAGATTTCGAGTCTCAACCCCGCCGGTGTCGAAAGCGGATTGACAGATGAAATCAGGGTTACCCCTCACGATATGAAACCACCAGCCCCCATCGATGCAATAAAGGTGGCGATCGAAGACAAATTCGTCACCCTTCGCTGGCAGCCGGCTCAGGAAGAGGATTTTGCGTACTACAATATCTGGCGCACCGAAGACCCCAATTCCGGACAATACATCAAGGCAAATGGCACTAAGCTTACGGCCACGGAATACATCGACACGACTCTCGTGCTCGACGGCAAAACCTATTTCTACACCGTCACGGCCGTTGACAAGTTCGGAAACGAATCCATGAAAGTCGCCCCGCAGTACGCCACCACCCCCGACTACAAACCGCCGCTCGCCGTCACCGGGCTAAAAGCGGATTATGACCGTGGCCGAAAGGCTGTCGTCCTGACATGGACACCGCCAGCCGACGGCGATTTCTCCATTTATCTCAACTACAGGGGCGATTCGAAGGATGCCCTCAAGCAGATCACGACCTACGGCAGCGAGGTCACGGAAATAGTCGACGACCAGGTAAAGGAAGGCCGTACGTATTACTTCGCCGTCAAGACACAGGATCGCTCCAGCAACTACTGTCTGGAAACACCAACCGTAGAACTGACAATCCCGGACCTCACCCCCCCGCCGGCGCCATATAACCTCGAAGCAAAATTCACACAAGGCGACCCGGGCATCATCCTCACATGGGCGGACCAGCGCGCGAACGATTTCGACAGCTACATTGTCTACCGCTCACAATCACAAGACGGAGAATACGAAAAAATCTCATTCGCCTCCGACGCTGCCTACACCGACACCACGGCAAAAAAGGGTATAACTTACTGGTACCGTGTCGCGCAATCGGACAAATCAGGCAATCTCAGCATTCAATGTCGGCCCGCATCGGCGAAACTCCGCGATTTCGAGCCCCCGGCCTCTCCCACCGAAGTCAAGGCGGAATTCAAAACAGACGGCATTGCAGTCACATGGAAACCCGCTCCTGACGATGACGTTGCTGGATACAACGTCTATATCACCGATCTCTTCAGATACACGGAATCTCTCGCAACCCCGTCTCCCTCGATCGAATCCCAAGTCACAATACCATATTCCCTCGTTGGCAAGGAAGGCAATATCGGCATAAGAGTAACCTCCGTCGATACATCGGACAACGAAAGCATGAAAACTGAAATCCTGAAGCCGGAGTGACCGGCCTCGATCACTATACGTAAATCGTTATAATGCACCTGCGGAGAAACCTTTTTCGAGAAAAAGGTTTCTCCGCACCTCTTCCCAAAAGCTTTATATGCCAAGGTTATTATGTGACAAGCTCAAACATTAGCATTTTTGAATGATTTGAGAGCGGAACAGTATCATACCAACTGCCATCATAATACCATACCGCTATCATAAACTAAAATTACCAACTAATGCAATGCAGTTACACACTGGCTTAGCCTTCAAGTTTAGTTTAATGTTTGACAGCGGTATGGTATCAGAATACTGCCTTGAGGGTCATTTCAAAGAGGGTGCCATCGTACGAGGACTCGGTATTTTTCGCGTCGGAGTAGTTGTTCTTTTTGAAGACCATGTTAAGGCGGAGCAGTTGGGTGAGTTGCTGGTCGCAGCCGAGTTCGATGAAATCGTCTTTGGTGGAGTAAGTGCCGCTTTTTATGACGTTTTGGTAAGTGAGCCATTGTTTCGGCCCATTTTTTTTGTCTTTCGGGGGTTTGTGGATAGCGCGGAGAGTGAGGGTAGCCTCGTCGGTGTCGGAGGAGGCAGAAGAGATGTTTTCGCTTTTGAACCGCAGAGCGTAGTCCCAGCGGGGAGAGGGGTTGTAGCCGAAGATGGCGGAGAGAGCGAGAGAGTCGGTGCTGGTGTCACGCGAAGGGGTGTGGGAGGCCTGGGTGGTGGTGTCGATGTTGAACGAGAGGTTGTAGCGTTTTCCCGGCGGGCGGTATTCGATGGAGTAGGTAGTCATCTGGGTGGATGAGTTGGAGCCTTCGCCGAGAGTGTTTTCGGTGAGGCGGTAGCGCGGGGAAAAGGAAACGGCGCTGCTGATGGCGACGGCGGTGAAGTATGATACCGATGTGGAGCCAGAGGAGGAAGTGTAGACGCTGGGACGGTCTTCGCGGGTGTAGCTGATGCCTGATGACGTGATTTTGCGCCAGCGGCCGATGTGGAAGTTGAGGGTGGATGTATTGATGATGGATGGTGCTACGGAGGGGCGCGAATCGGTTTTTTTCTGCTGGTCGATCTTGGTGTCGAGCGAGATCATGCGTGACGGTTTCCAACTGACGTTGAGGTTGCGGAGCTGAGTGTTGGATGAGAATGATGTAGTGGTGGATTCGCTGTCGAATTTGTTGAAGGTGAGGGATGATGTGATGTTGAGGCTGGCGGATGGTTTATAGGCCAGACCGATGGAGCCGTTGGTAGTATTTGTGTCGGTACCGGTGTCGATGTTGTCGTCATGTTTGTTGGTGGCGAGGGAAAAAGTGGTTTTTGCGTTTTTGAGTGCGGGGATGGGGAATGCGAGGGATAGTCTGGTGCTGGACTCTCTGTTGTCGGTGCGGGAGGGGCTGTAGTCGTCGGTCTGTGCGCGCTGGCTGTGCGAGATGTCGAAGGTAGAAAAGAAGCTGGATGTCCATTTGAGAGTGTAGTTCTGCTGGAGGTCGGACTTTGTGTGGGTCTGGAGGAAGTCGGTGGCGGAGTCGCCTGTCTGGTGGCTGTAGCCGATAGCTATGGATTTGCCGATTTTACGGTTGAGCGTGAATCGCGATTGGTTGACGAGGAGGTTGTTGGCGCCGCCGATGGGGGTGAAGTAGGTGTCGCCGGCGAGGTGTGAGTAGGAGATGGATGTGTCGAGGAGTGATGTGTTGAGGGCATATTGATAGATTGATCCGCTGGTGACGCCGGAGGGCGCGACGCTGTACTGGTAGTCGGCGTAGATTATGGTAGCGGGGGGGATGTCGCGATAGATGCGCACTTCGCCTCTGTCTGTGTTGAGTTGATAGTCGGCGGGTGATTTGAGAATGGCTTCGTCGCTGACTTTTTCATTGAGGTAGAGGAGGAATGTCCCGGAAGTGATGTTCTGGTTGGGCAGGGGGAAAGTGCATTGGTCGGCGGTGGAAAGAGTGTGGTCGCAGGTAAGGGTGGTGTCGGTGGCGGTACGGACAATGATGTTGAGTTCGGATATCGAGCTGGAGGAGATGTCGGCTTCGCTGCCGGCGTAGTCGAACGAGATATCGAGAGGGATGCCGAGAGGTGGATTTTCGGGTTTCCATTTCAGGCCGAATCCGGCGAGAGTGTGGTCGTATTCGCTTGACTGGACGGTGTTGGCGGGGGTGGTGACGCCTTCGAAGTAGATGAATTCGGCTGCGAGGTATGATGCCGTGAGGAAAATTATCTGGTCGTTTTGCCAGTCGTAAGAGTAGTCGCGGGATCGCTGGAGCCGGTCGCATGTTGAGTAGGGCTGGTCGTCGAAGTCGCAGAGGAAAATGTTTTCGGAGCCGTAGTAGAGAGAGCCGGAGATGGAGAGTCGCCCGTATGGTGTGCCGCTGGCGTCGGTGATGATTTCGATGTGATCGTCCTGTGTGAAGGCCTGTATGACGTCGTTGGTGTAGTGAGTGTAGGATATGGTGATGGTGTCGGTGGTCAGGATGGGTTCCGTGAGTACGAAAATGCCGTAGGCGTAATTTGCCGCGATATATTCAGCGCCGATGTCGGCGACGACGTTGTAATCAACGTTGGGGGTGAGTCTGACGCCGTTTTTGGTGATGGTTTCCGAGCCTATGCTGTCGTTTTCGTTCCAGTAGACGATGAAGGGGTTGGAGACCTGGACGCGGTGAGAGTCGAGGATGGCGGGTGTTTCTCCGGATACGACAGTAGTGATCTGCTGGAGCTGGCGGCTGGCTGATTTCGAGGCGTACATGAATTCTGTGGTTAGTGATTGTGTTGTGTGGGAAACTGACAGGGCGTTGATGTCGCCTTCGGTGAGGGATCCGGTGAGCTTTTGTTCGCCTGAGACTGTGACTGAGTCTTCGGGCCCAATGATTTCGTTGAATGTGATGGTGCCGATATAGGGGTCGAGGATGTAATCGTCTTTGGTGAGGAGTTTGCTGTTGAGGTAGACGCTGACGGATTCCGGGACGAGGGACGAGGCGTTGAGATCGTAGGGGCCTTTGATGTTGCGACCGGAGAAGGTGAGTGATTTCGACTGGCTGCGTGATTTGGAAGTGAGTGATTTGATGAGGGTGTTTTTGGTTTTGTATTCGATGGCGATGCCGTCGGCGCTTTTGGAGAGAGAGGCGAGTGCGCCGCCGGTGAGTTCGGCCGAAAAGCCGCCGAATGTGGCGGAGTATTTCCCGTGGTCGAATTCGAAAAGGGTGGTTTTGTCCTGGCGGGGGAGTTCGGTGAGGGTGCCTTTGAGTTTTGTTTTGTCGCCGACAGAGGCGGTGACGCTGAATTGTGTGCCCTGTTCGATGCGGGGGATGCCGAGTGACAGCCCGACACGTGAGCGGAATTGTGATTCGTTGCCGCTTGCGCCAAGTGCGCGAAATTTCAGATATCTGTATCCCTGTATTTTGACTTTTGCCTTTTTACCTGCCTCGAAGGTGTAGCCTTCGCCTGATTTTGTGTCCATGCCCGCAGCGGGGCTTGTATCTATGTCGAGGGATACTTCCTGGGGTTCGTCCTGCTGTTTTTTGCTGGCGTTGGTGGCAGAGGCGATCAGTCTGTTTGTGATGATTGTAGCGACGTCGCGCATCTGGGCTGCGATGAGGTCGGTTTTTCTGCCAGCGGTTTTGGTGACTGTAGTCGATGTGGCGGTTTCTGTGGATGTGGGGGCGATAGCTGGGGCGGATGCGAGCGTGGTGGTTTCCGTGGGGGGGCTGGCAGTGCTGGTGGTGACTGTAGCGGGGGCTGGTGGGGCAGTCGATGGGGATGGGGTGGCTAAGGACCCGGTGTCAGGTGCTGTTGTCTCTGTAGTGGGGGATGGTAGCGGTGAGGGGGGGGCGGCGATGGATTTCGTGGCGCTGGACTCCTGGGTGACGGTAAGGTTTTCCGGTTGAGGTGCTGGCGAAACTGTGGGCGTGGCTGTGCTTTTCTGCACAGGGGATTTCGGGGAAGTTTCGAGCGTGCTTTTTGAAGTTGTGGTTTTTTTTGCTGGAGCACTATTTTGTTTGGTGTTATTTGATTTCTGTGAGGGAGCGGGCTTGCGAGGAGAAGTTTTGTTTGGGGTGGGCTTTTTGCTTTTTGGGGGAGTGGCGGGTGTTGATTTTTTCTTTGCGGGCTGCTTTTTTGTGGTTGGGGGGGTGGATTTTTTGTTGTGGGGTGTCTTGGGTGTTGCAGCAGCGGAATTGTTTTTTGGAGTGGCTTTATGTGCGGATGGGTTCTGGATGGGTTGCGGGGTGATGATGATGGTGGGGCCGGGGAGAGATGTGGATTCATAGGATGGGTCGGCTGGAGCGATGCCTGAGGAGTTGCCGGGGATGTAAGTTTTCTGGGTGGCGGGTGTGGTGTGCGGAGTTGATGAGTTGATAGTTTTTGTCGGGAGTGATTCGATGCCGGAGCCTTCGCCAGCTAAGGCGGCGAGTGTATGGATGATGAAAATCAGTGCCGCAAAAAGGCATGCGAAGGCGTTTCGCAGGGTTGTCTTTTCATGGCACGGGGCTGTGAGCATTGTGTAGAAACCTTTCGCCGGTTTCGATAGTGGTGATGGATGGACAGTAATAGCGCAAAACAAAAAGTCACTATTATATATATCCATTCAATCATAATATATTGACCTTTTTTGGGATTTGGAAACACTGCCGTGGGCGCTATGGCGGAATATCCATGTCAAACACTTGCGTCTTTGAGTGCAGAGGGGGTAGAATAGACAGAGCTTGTGGAAAAGGGCAAAAATTTGCCTTGCTAAATGTTTTTGTCTGTTTTACAATAGTCGCAGTGTCTTCAGGGATGTTTGTGCCTACGATAATTTAGGAAAGGGAAGGAGGTGAAGGATTGGACAGG
>CAZQSL010000120.1:0-10745 GCA_964595945.1 uncultured bacterium | reverse complement strand
TTATACATTGCATAATCGATGGAATAGAGCATGGAGATGTCAGCTTGTTTTGCCCTGAGCGCTTTTGCGACATGTGCGCTTGGCAGCACGGACTGCGGATAGACGTAAGTTTCGGCGACGACCTCGATACCAAGTTTCTTTGCAATGATCTTGGAGAGCGCTTTTGACTGGTTATCGAGAGCGCCGCCAGCAGCCATGTCGGCGGCCACCGGGATGAGGATCACGAGTCTGTCCGCTGCCCTGATATGATCTATTGCTGAAACAGCGACGATCGTGATAAGGATGAGCGAAATGATTATCGCAAAGAGTCTTGTTTTCATGGGGCATCCCTCCAGGCGGCATCTGATAGATTTTATAATAATGGAGTGTATACGGCAATATATATCTGATTACGGCTTAGCGACGGACATTGATATCGCCGTCCGGCAGGCGGAGTCTGAAACGGACTGCGAGCAGCCTGAGGATGAATGTCGCACTAATACCGGCTATCATTGCCAGTGGCTGGGGGACACGAGGCGTGATCGAGAGAATGTAGTACATGGCACTGCCGATCAGAGCAGCGAGTGCATACAGCTCGCTCGTGAATACAAATGGTATCTCGCCTCTGAGGATGTCACGGATCACGCCGCCGCCAATCGCGGTGACAAGTCCGAGCAATACGCTCGGCACAGGGCCGAACCCGGCATTGAGCGCCTTGGCTGTGCCGAGGATGGCGAAAAGGCCGAGTCCGAACGCATCGAAGACAACGATGGGTTTTGCCAGCCTGCGGAAAAGCCCGGGGATCAGAAATGTGATGAGCGCCGCAGCGAGGATAACGGCGAAATAGACATTGTTGCTCATGTAGGGAGGTGGCAGGGCGTTCATCATGGCATCTCGTATTGTCCCGCCTCCGATAGCAGTGATAAACGCGAGCACAAGCAAGCCGAAGAGATCGAGCTTCTTCTCGATGGCAGCCAGAGCGCCCGTGATCGCGAAGACCGCAGTCCCGAAGAGATCGAGCACCAGCAGAATAGTCTTGATATCCGTATCCATAGCGAATGACATTATACCCGAGTGAAAGGAAATATCACAGAGACTAAAAAGCCTCTCTGAAAAAAGAGAGGCTTGGCCATGTCGGAGGCGGAAATGCGCTATGCTTTCACATAGTCCCCGGCTATCTGCCGTCTTACGACTTGCCAGACATCCTTTACGTCGACAGGCTCGAAAGCTGGTTTTACGAATTCGTTCTTGCAGAGGTCAAAAATGGCACGGTTGTAGGGAACCTTCATGCCGTACTGATCGGCAAGAGTGAGGAAATAGCCATTGATGGTGTCGAGTTCGGAATTGCCGCTGCCGCGCTGGATGATGTCCTGTGCCATGCTGCTCATTACCATTTTACCGACGTTCTCCATAAATGTCCTGCGAGTGAGGAACTGGGGGAGATTGGCACCGGCGGATACGTTGAGCCATGACGGCATGCCGCCGAGCTGGCATTCGCGAACGCCTGCGAATTTTATGATACGTATGCCTTCGAAGAGCAGATTTGTCAGGAGTTTCTGGAATATCCCATAATCCGATATCGGTCTGAACCCGTTGCCAACGAGTGTAGTGAGAGAATTCGTGAGATTGACTACCATCTTGCAGTGCGCGGCATCGCGCAGGTGATCGGTGACAATAGTTTCGACGCCAAGATTGAAGATTTCAGAAACGGTGGCAAGCTCCGACTGCAAACTGTTGTCTGGCGTGCCGATGATGATGGGGCCGCGCTTCTGATAGCCCGTAACTACCGGCGAGTCCATCCAGGCGTTGTAGCTGATAACACCATAGATGACTTTCGAGAAATACTTTGGCATGATAGTCTGGTTTTCCACGCCATTTTGCAATGTGACATAGATCGGTGTGTCACCGTACGTACTCTTGAGAAATGAAGCGACTCCGTCGAGGCTGAAATTTTTGACGGAAATAATTACGACGTCAGGAGCGGGCGCGCTGGCAAGATTGGAAACAGCTTTCACACGATGCACATTAGCATCGTCTTTCTTGCCTTGCAGATAGACGAGGATACCTTCCTGATTTAGCTGTTCGACCTTGTCCTCTTTGTCGAAAAGCCAGCAGTTTGGGTACTCGGGACCTATCCAGCCAGCGACCGTACTACCGACGGCTCCGACCCCGAATATAAGAATGTTCTTTGATTTATCCATAGAATGTCACTCCCGTGGTTTCAATTGCTAAAGGCTAAACGGAGCCTTGTAACCTGGACGCGCAAGATCGAAGGCAGCTCGCATGCCTCGTGCGAATCTCGTCTGGAACGGCTTGTCTTCCATCTTGAGAGCCTTGAGCATACTGCCGGCGGGAGTGTCGTAAATCTCATAGGGTTTCCTGCCCTTGAGACCCTTGAGCAGCATGACATCCGGATTTGCATTGACATTGAAAGTCGCCTTGTAATTCGTTTCGCTCTGCAGCAACTTGCCATCGAGCACCGAATAGATATTTGACGTTTCGTCAAAATCCGTAGGTTTGCCATCTGTTGGTATCGAGATTTTGAAGTACGGGCGTCCGTCCTCCTCGTAAGCTGTCGTGACACATTGGCCACCGGTTTCTTCGAGGTCAATCTGCTGCACGACCTTCGGCAATCCCCAGATGTCGTTTCCTCGGATGCGGTTTTCCAGTGATGTCACAGGCATGGAAAAGACATAATAACCGAATTCTCTGAACGCCTTGGAAACCAGTGGCAGTACGGGCACGTCGATTTTTGGCGCGACCAGTACGGGAATGGTAAATGCGATTTCATTATAAGGCGCGACACCGAGCACCGTGTTGTATTCATAGCAGGAAATAGCGACAACCGCGCGTCCCCATGTTACCTGTACTGGCTTGATGCTGCCATGCGGCAGCACATTGCACGCGCTCTTGTAATCACAGAAGAAAATAGCTTGGGCACAAGTCACATTGTTGTAAAATGTTGGGAAAAAATAGTTCTTGGCTACCTCATCGTTGAGCCTCAGCGGCGCGGGAGCGTGGCGAAGTTTGAATCGCTTGAAGAAAATGTCACCGAATTGATCATCGTTGTTCAATAGTTCCGGACTGATGTTGTTGTTTGGCAGCATTGTGTTCCCCCAGATTATTCAGTAATGTTCATTCAATGGTGTCAGATGCCTGTGTCTGGATGGATCGGCCAGACCATACAATTTGTAGTGAGGCTATAATACATCGCCGCGAGTTTTACGTCAATTACAATTTCAGTTCGTCAAATTACCCGGGCGATGTAAGCGAATCATGCTTTGAAGATTTCCCATCCGAATTCTGAATTCCTCGTAAGCGCACTGTGCCTGATCAATTGAATTCAAACAACAGTATACCTGCAAACGATGCACAAAGAAGACACTTATGATTGCGTGAGACGTGTGCGCGCGATAGATGAATATCTGCCCTGGGGGTCGAGACGGGTGATAGCGAGCCAGTGGTGCAGTGATGAGTGTGGATCGTGCTGCATGTCGAGCGTACGGGCGAGCCAGAAGTGTGCATCGATGTCCGTAGGGAATGTACTGATGTAGGTTTCGAGCAGCCGGACGGCTTCAGGCAGATGCCTGGTTTTGTAAAGCTGTTTTGCGGTTTCAATTGTAGCGGCGGGAAGTTTTGCGTTCGACGGGTCAATGCGGAGAAGATTCTGGATTAGTTGCGCGGAGCGGACACATTCACCGCGCGTCAGGAAAATGGCTGCAGCGCACTCTATGGACGGGATATGGAATGGGTTGGCGGACAGTGCGGCTTCGACGTGGTCGATTGCCGCCGCCGTGTCATGACAGTCTATACAGGCGGTCGCCATGAGGAAGTGAGCGGGGGCGAAGTCCGGTACTGACGCTGTTATGTCTTTGAGTACTTGCGTGGCTTCGGCGCTTTTGCCGTTCGAGAAAAGTATCTGGGCATAAGCTATTGACGCGTTGCAGGCGCAAGGGTTCATTTTTACTGTTTTAAAGAAAAGCCGTAACGATTCATCAGTGTCTTCCGTACAGTTGGCAAGGAGAAAGTATGGGGTGTATGAGGCGGGTATCAGTGTCGATGCGCGCCGGAACATTTTTGCCGCGTTTTTGCGGTCGCCTTTGCAGAACTGCATGATGTAGCCATTGTAGAGAAGTGCTTCGAAATCGGTAAAATTCATGAGAAAGTGATTTGAATCAGGCTGTCTTGTAGCGGCGTTGGGCACTGTATCGATCCAGTCAAGTGAAGTGCCGGTCGACAGGTGGCGTCCTGCTATCAGTGAAGTGTAAAAATCAAGGCGGGCGGCGGCGCATGAAGCTTCGGAACGACGAGTGAATACATAATCCTGTGCGGCGGCAGAAACTGAAGCGAGCGTTTCGGGTGTGTTTGAGAGATTATCGAGTATCGTTATCATGTCATCGGGGGTATCGAAGAGAAATCCTGTGACGCCGTCTTTGACGGAATACTCATAAGGGGGGATGCGTGAGCATAGCGGTACTGCGCCATGAGCCGCGTATTCGAGATATTTTACATCTGAGCGGCATCTGTTGAAATCTTCCTGCAGAGCCGGTGCGATCCCGATGTCGAGGGTTCGGACAAAATCGTAATATTTAGTCAGTGAGCCGGGCGACTGGATAACAAGCTTGTGTGGCGGAAGTCCTTCGAATAGGCCCGTGATGGAGCTGGCAGCCATGATAGCCAATTCGACATCGTCCCGTGAGTCGATCCATTCGATAAGTGCTGGTGCGACGGCACGGATATCTTCATAGTGTCCTGCGGACCCACCCCAGCCGACTCTCAGCCGGTCTCCTCGTGTATGGAGAGGTCTGGCCGCTATGGATATCTGGTTGGGAAACACGGCGAATTCAGCATTGAGGTATCCGAAAAGGCGCCTGATTTCAGGCATGGTCGTTTGCACTGCATCACAAATAGATGCAAGGTGCATGATGCACGAACGGTTGACGGGATCACTGTAAAATTCGTAATTGGGGTTGTTTTTCTGAAAACTGGTGAAATTGTCCGAGATTTCAAAGATAGTGAGTTTTCCGTTATTTCTGCGTTGAGCGATCACGGGAAGCAGATCGTGGTCGCAGAGCATGTGTATGACGAGTACATCCGCTTCACGGACTATGCGGTCGCGGTGGATGCAGATATTGGTCATGCTGACGGTTGTCACTCCGCTTGTTCGTCCGAGAGCGGTGTTGGGCTGGAGGACACGGTATGCAAAGTCACCATTGTCACTTGTCTGGGGAGTTGTGAGACTTGCAATCGACAGAGATGCTAATGGTGATTTCATAGGGTGGCTGCTTGTTGTGAAGTCAGGTAGAGAAAAGGCGGTTATTCTACAGTGACGTTTTCTTCCTTGAAGCTGAAACCGCCGCGGGTCGAAAAGGATTTCACCTTATAAGCATATTTCCCGGATTTGCGGCCTGAGATTTCTGCCGAAATGAAACAGTCCGGCTTGCCCTCGCATTTGATGACATCGAGAAATCTTCCGTTTTCGAGCAACTCTACGAAGTCGATGCCGGCAGGATCGGATGCTGCGCCGGTTATGATATATGAATCTGGCGATTTCCTGTCGATCTTCAATGTGATGGCCGGGCCTTCAGGCGCTTTATCGGGGTTGATGGCGAGTTCATTTTTCTGTATGGGTTTTGGAGGATTTGCCGGCTGATCGGAGTATTGCACTGGAGGCATTGACATGATAGCTTCGTCAAGGCCCGGCAAAGAGCCGATCATATAGACCTTTGCGGTGTTTTTCGAGGGGGCAAGTCTGATTTTTTCCTTTTGAATACGTCCCCGGGTGTCCGAAGCGGACACAGTGACTATTTCGCTGGGTAATTTGCCGAGAGGGAACACGCCTGTGAGCATGCACTGGCGCGCGCCTTCGCAATCTCGCGAAGCAATGATGGTGTCAAGGGAACTTATGTCGATGTTTCTCATACCCGCTTCGCCGGCAGCCATGAATGTGAAGCTGAATACCGGGCCTTCGCATATCAGCAAAAAGCTCTTCACGAGAGAGTCATCACCTGAAAACTTTGCCGTTTCGAGGACTGGTTTTTCGACACACCGTGTGCCTGCCGCAGTAATCAATACCACGGCAAACAGCACTGTTGTCATTATTCTCCTGATCATCATCGTACTGATTATAATACGCCGCATAAATAAAAGTCAAAGCGGGATTTGAAGTAATTCGCCTGTTCTCCAATTCGCCGCTACATGATGAAAATTGCGGCTATGGAGGAGGATGGCATGTTTTGAGGTTTTCGGCGGCAAGCACCTGGTATCACATGGGACAACAGGCTTTTGCCACAAGTTCAGTTGGCAGAATCCGGGGTTATCCATCAGGAAAGCTTGTCCCCAAAGGGTATCATGCAACCTGGCATGGGAAATCCATCAAGAAACGAAATCGCGTGTTACGGCGGAAAATCTGCCAAATTCGGATTCGAGGGTCTCGATCGTAACCAGCAGGTGGCCGGGTGACATGGAAACGGCATTTTCCTCTATGCAGTAAGCAGTATCGCGCATGAGCTCCGCTCCGACAGTAGCAGCCGATCCCTTCACTCCATGCGCAATGCGCGCAACCTGTCTGAAATCACCATCATCATAAGCATCGCGGATCTGCACGATTCTCATTTCAGTTTCGCTGATGAAAATGGCAAGCAGTTCGCGAAGCGATCTGGCATCGCTTGCGAGTTCCATGGCGTAACAGAAATTAAACACCTGAGCTTCTCCATCGACACAATCGTCCATGCCGGGCAGGGAAAAATCTGCAAGTACATCCGTATCGGAAAGTGATGACATATCGATACCTGACGCATATTTCGTAAGTATGTCGATCATGCTTTTACGAGATACAGGTTTGGTGATATAGTCGTCGAGACCGGCCTCGACACACTTGTCACGGTCGCCTTTCATGGCAGCGGCGGTCAGTGCTATTACGACTGGCATTTTATCCCGCGGCAGCCGTTTTCTGATTTCACCGGTAGTCTCATATCCGTCGATGTCAGGCATTTGGATATCCATAAAGATAATGTCGTAGTCGTTGGATACAGCTTTTTCGATTGCCTGCATACCGCAGTCAGCGGTGTCAGTCGAGCAGCCTAAAGATTCGAGCAGGCGTGACGCGACCAGCAGATTGACCTCATGGTCATCGACGACGAGTGTTTTTGCATGGAAATTATAATCATCATGGACTTCCTGCCTGGCTTCGCAAGTGGAGTTTTTCTCGAGAATCGCGCGATCCGACTCTCCCGCATAAGGCAGAGTCACAGTAATGCCGAAGATACTTCCAATTCCGGGAGTGCTGTTGACGAAAACCCGGCCTCCCATCATCTCGACGAGCTGCCGGGTGATGGCAAGCCCGAGGCCGGTGCCTTCGAACTTTCTTGTAATCGACGTGTCCGCCTGTGTAAATTTGTCGAATATGATATCGAGCAGCTGGGGGGATATTCCGGGGCCCGTGTCCTCGACCGTGATCGTGACATCTGCGCCTTCCAGCCTTTGCGAATCTATGTCCACGACCAGATGCACATGACCTTCGACGGTAAATTTGACTGCGTTGCCAATCAGATTGACAAGTATCTGCCTCACACGCAATTCGTCGGCCTGAAAGAATCGGGGGAGATCGTTGTTGTATGAATAATCAATGGCTATGCCTTTGCGCTGGGCAGTTACGCGGAAGACGCTTATCTGCTCGGAGACAAGCTTAAGCAAGTCGAGTGGCACCGGGACAAGATCAAGCTTCCCGGCCTCTATTTTTGAGATGTCGAGGATATCGTTGATAATGTCGAGAAGATTGCGCCCTGATTTGTATACTGTCGAGACATATTCGTATTGCCCGTTTTCGAGTTTCGTGCGCAAAAGAAGCTCTGACAGGGCTATTATGGCATTCAGCGGCGTGCGGATTTCATGGCTCATATTGGCAAGGAATTCACTCTTGATCCTGTTGGCTTTTTCGAGTTTCGCGTGAGTTTCCAGGAGTTTGTCATTCGCGTGACTGAGTTCCTGAGTGCGGGTTTCGACAATAATTTCAAGGTTGTTTTTATAGCGTGTAAGCTCGGTTTCAGCGTTTTTCCGAGCAAGAATGAGTTTGTTGAATTCATTGGCGACACGGCTGATTTCACGACCACCGGAAGAAACGATCACAGTCGTGTCGAGATCGCCGCGACCGGCTTTTCTGGCTGCGGCCTCAAGGGCCGCGAGGGGCCTTGTCAGCCAGTATGAGGACAGCAGGCCCACGATGATGCCGGCAGCGACGAATACCACCGATGCGATTACCTGTGTGATCACCGATCTTTTCTGGAGCTCGGCAAATTCCGAAAGCGAATACCCGATTCTTATAATGCCGATTTTACTGCCGTTTCGTAATATCGGGACCGATATGTCATATACGGTACGTCCAAAGCGATCTTCAGCGAGTTCTATCTTATAGGGGTTTCTCGTACCGACCGAAAGCATGCGTCGTGTTTTGGCATCTCCTGCTCTTATGCCTTCACGTTTTCTGACCAGCTTGTCATGATTGTCGATTATCGTATTGACAAGTATCAGCCCGTCGTTGTCGAACCATTGTACATATACGATCTTGTCATGATTGATGGCGAGGTTATTGATAGCAACCCGCAACGAGTCGATTCTATCGCTGTCGGCCATGCCATAGATATCGGTCGCGAATGAACGTATGAATTCCATCACCGTACGTCGTTGCTCATCGAGTATCGGATCGGCATATCTGTATCCGATTATGATGTCGTAGTAGGAGTCGTCGTATGGTACGATAAATCCTATGCCGCCTGATTGAGGTATTTCTTCCCTCAGGTAGAGAAGCTCGTTCTTTTTATGCTTGTCACCGAATATCTCCCCCTCGTGCTTTTCTCCGAAATCATAAACGATATGACCATTTCGCTTGTCAACGATATACACATCCATGACATGATTACTGTATGAAAACGTGTCCTTGACGACCTTGTCCACTTCGCGAAATTCTGATATGTAGATCGAGCTCGCAACACGCGCGCACACGCTTGAACTGAGCGTCTGCACATGTTTTTTGACCATGTTGCCATACACATAGTTATCGCGTCTTTTTTTCTCTGTCGAAAATAGAAAGCCCGATACGATGATGGCCGACGAAATCAGTATGCTCATAAAAACAAACAGCGGCATCCTGCGGCCCAATCTTTTCACAATCGGGTAGTTGTCATCGGTCACGCTTCGCTCCATCACTTTTTGCCACTATCTACTCTATCGCGCCATTCGCGATAGTGTTTCATCTGGCCGTTTTTCTCGGCGGCGGTGAAATACTTGATGTCATATACGAACCATTCAGGCTTGACTCTTTCAAACTTCAGACGTTGCAGCTTCATCAGCGAATAGCTTTCCTTCAGCAGTTTCCCTTTTTCAATCTCTCCAATGTGATCCCATATTTCATCGAGCATTGGCTGCGGCATGTCAGATTTGTACATGATCGGCAAAAATGTGTATTCCGGCATACAGTCCAGCCTCCTGATGCTTTTGATGATAGCCGGATTATTAATTTTCAGAAAAAAATAAATCTGGTCGGTCATGATGGCGACATCATTTTCTCCGAGAGAGTACTTGTAGGCCACTGATATGCCGCTTGGCAATACTTCCATACTTTTGAAATATTTGTCAGGAGCAACTCCTGTTTTATTCCAGATTTCTATGAACGGCTGTGGTTCGTCGTATATAAGCGCAGCTTTTCCCCTGATGTCGCCCAGCGTTTCGTATCGGGAACGCTTATCCACAAAAAGACATACACGATTTTTTTTCATCCCATTTATCGATGCCGAGAAAAATGGCCTGTATCTGTGATCTCTCAGCATCTTGACCAGATTGTCTCTCGTCCCGACTATCGCAAAATTATATCCACTATCGTTGTCAACCGCCTTGAAATAAGCTCCTTCGTCTTTGTATATGATGCTCGTGCCATTCATTTTCATTTCTCTCATGATGCCATCGAAAACTTCCTTCATGTAATAGCCGAACTGACTGTCGGTCTCTTTGCTCCATCCCATCAGGATGTGAAATGTGACCTTTCGGCTCCTGTCGAAGGCGGATTTGCCTGTAGCTGCATGCACAGGGATAGATGTGCCTGCGATTACAAGAAGAAGTACCGCAAGCGAAGCTGTTGCTGATCGTCGAACCATTTTATTCATCTCCACCACCAGTCATGCGTGATAGTGTCACAATATATCACAAATCTCACTGTTGTATCGCAAAAGACAAGCACCCATCGTCTCAATTGCGCGAAACATTAGCGTATTCCCAATCGCCGGATGTCTTATCCGCAAACAGGCGTACTCAACAAGATTGTACCCGAGTATAAGTGTTAATGCTATATATTGAAAACCCTATGGTAATGTTGAGTCCGCCCGATAGGTAATAATGCCCATCCAAAACAAGGCGCTGGCCAGATAGTACGGTTTTCACAATGAGCGCGGGAGTAGATCATCAGGAAAGACGCTCATGCAAATGATATCGTGAAATAGCCAGTCCCAAAGTGGCCGGGAAACCGATGCCGTGTCACTTCGCGGGAGGAGCGGCGACAAATCTGCCATCCCTGACCATAAGCATGGCAAGCGAATCAACCGTCAGACCGGCGTGATCCTGCGGAGAATAGTTGTACACGCCAGATGCTCCGAAGTAACCGGCGGTTTTTTCTATTTCATCACGAATTCTTTCGCGGTCTGCTCCAGCTTTTTCTATAGCCGCAGTGACAATGTTGAAAGCATCCCAGGCATAACCGCCGAAAGTGCTTACTTCTT
>CAZQSL010000119.1:0-10966 GCA_964595945.1 uncultured bacterium | reverse complement strand
GCATCAGCAGTATGACGCAGCACGCGCCATGTATGTCTACGGCGGCCCTCTGCGCCTGCTTGTCCTGGGCTACAAATTCCGCCGCAAAACCAACTTCGGCGCGATCCTCGCCAGCCTCATGGAGCAGCGGCTCGACGACTGCTCCCAGGAAATATCCGCCGCCTTTGCCGGCGCCGACTCGATCGTACCGGTGCCGATGCACCCCATCCGCATGATCATCCGTGGCTACAATCAGGCGGAAATGCTCGCCGAAGTGGCTTCGCGCAAGCTCGGCCTGCCCATCCGCAAAATCCTGTGGCGCCCGCGCTTCACCAGACAACAGGTGCGGACATCGGCAGAGCAGCGCCACTCCAATCTCAAAGACGCCTTCCGCGTCAAACCTCGCGCGCAGGTGACAGGCCGTACTATAATCCTTATCGACGATGTCATGACCACTGGAGCCACCGCTCACGAATGCGCGGTCACGCTCAAGCGCGCCGGCGCGAAATCGGTCATGGTGCTCGTACTCGCAAGAGGGAGGCTCGGCAATGCGTCGAAACGTCATCGTCGCAGTTGATCCCGGCACGTCGAAATGCGGTCTGGCCGTCCTCGACACGGGCGGCAAAGTCTTCGACAAGACAGTCGTGCCGCTCTCGGGCCTGCTGTGGCAGTTCGGCGAATTTTGCAGATCATGGCCTGCCATCACCACCGTCGTGGTCGGCTCCGGCACCGGCAGCCGCAATGTGGTTTCCATGCTTTCAGCAGCGCTGCCCCCAGGCGCCGCCATCACGACGATACAGGAAACCAACACCACGCTCGCCGCACGCGCACTCTATGAGTCCGAGCATCCCCGGCCGTGGTACATGCGCATCGTCCCATTCGGGCTCATCACCGAACCCGAGGGCATCGACGCCTACGCGGCTGTCGTCATCGGCCTGAAGTATATCTACTCAGACACAGCCCGGACACCTGAAAGGGAACCCTGACATGTCAGACAAATCAGTACGCATCGGCATCGACGTCGGCGGCACGTTCACCCACGCGGTCGCCGTCGATCACAATAAACTCCAAATCCTCTGCAAGGCCTGCACCCCCACGACCCACTCCGCGCCCGAAGGCGTCGCGCGCGGTATATGGCAGTGCCTCGAAATGCTGCTCGCGAAAAATCTCTTCACCGCCGACGAAGTCGTGTTCGTCGCGCATAGCACCACACAGGCGACCAACGCGCTGCTCGAAGGCGACGTCGCCGCAGTCGGACTCATCGGCATCGTCGAGGGCGCGTCCGGCGTACAGGCAAGGCGTGACCTGTCATTCGGCGACGTGAAACTTTCGGGCGACCACGTCGTACCGGTCACGACATATTTCATCAAGCCGGACGAAATCGCGGCGCGCGTCCCCCAGATAGCCAATGCCGGACAGGACACGCCGCCCGCTTTTGTCATTGCCGAAGCCTTCGCAGTCGACAATCCCGAGCGTGAGCGTGCCGCCGCGGACGCTCTCATCGCTGCAGGCCGCGCCGCCACAGGCACTCATGAGGTCTCAGGCCTCTACGGCCTCAAATCCCGAGCCCGCACTTCTGTCATCAATGCGGCAATACTGCCGAAAATGGTCGATGTCGCGGAAAAAACAGCCAGTGTCGTAGACCGCCTTTCGATCAGGTCCGAACTCATGATCATGCGCAGCGACGGCGGTGTCATGAGCGCTACCCTGATGAAAAAGACCCCGATCCTCACTATCCTTTCCGGCCCCGCGGCCGGTGTGTCGGCCGCGATCCTGTACGAAAAAATCGCCAATGGCCTATTCGTCGAAGTCGGCGGCACGAGCACCGACATCAGTCTGATCCTCAACGGAAAACCCCTGCGCAAACAGGCCGTCATCGGCGGCAACCAGCTATATCTGAAAACACTCGACGTGCGCACGACCGGCGCGGCGGGCGGCTCGATGGTCAGGATGTCAGGCGGCAAAGTCATCGACGCCGGCCCCCGCAGCGCCCATATCGCAGGACTCGACTATGTCTGTTTTACCGACAGGGCCAGGTGGAGCGGCGGCGCTTCCATAAAATTCATTTCACCGCTCAGGGGCGATCCCTCCGACTATGCTGTCCTCGAATCATCGTCCGGCGAACGATTTGCCATCACTACGACATGCGCGGCCAACTACCTCGGTCTGGTAGCGGAGGGCGGATATTCGCGCGGACGCGCGGACTCGGTGGAGGACGCTTTCGGCCTTCTCGCAGCAGCAGCATCCACGCCGCCACGTAAAATCGCGGAGCAGATCATCGCCGCAGCAGCGTCAAAAGTCGAAAAACTCTGCCGCGATCTCATCACCGAATACGACGTGTCGCCTGCCGGCATAAGCATAGTCGGCGGAGGCGGCGGCGCCGGCGTAGTGGCGGCCGCTACGGCTGCCCGCATGAATCTTCCATATAAAACGGCTGCCGACGCGGAGGTCGTTTCGGCTGTCGGCGTCGCCATGGCACTGATGAAGGAAGTCGTCGAAAAAAGCATCATCGACCCGTCTGACGGGGATATCAGGCGCATCCGCGCCGAGGCGATGGATGCCCTTGCCTCCACTGGCGCCGACCGTGACTCGATCGAAGTCGACATCGAGGTCGACCGTCACAGAAATATCCTGCGCGCTACGGCCACCGGAGCCGCTTCGCTCGTCGCCGATCGCCGCCAGGACAAAATCACGCCCGGCGACGCTCTCGCCATTGCACGGAAAAACGCCGGGGTGGACTCCGATGTGCCTTTTGCGGAAGTATTCGCCGACGGCAGTTGCCATGTACTGAGGGCCACTATGGAGAAGAAAGGTTTTCTGGGATTCGGCAAAAAGGTGAAGCACCCGCTCGTGGTAGTCGACGCGTACGGCCTTGCGCGTCTTACGCTGCAAGATGCCGACGCTGTCGTATCCAGCCGGGAAAACCTCGCCGATACATTCAGACGCACGATCGCCCAGTATGTGATTTTCGGCGACGGCGGGGCTGTGGCGCCTGCGGCCTATGTGGCGTACGGCGGCAAGGTGCTTGATCTTTCGCAGCTTGGTTCGCCTGAAAAAATGGCCGCGATGCTCGACACGGAGATTGCGGAGCATCCCGGCGCGGCGGATTTCTGCATCATCGTGAAAAAATAACCGGCTTTTACTGTCTGCGGTTGGCGTATAGAATATAAGGACTAAATAAATTGGAGAATGACAATGCCTACTGGAGCTTGCGGGATCAACTGTGATGTATGCGGACTGTCCGCCGCGGGCGCGTGCATGACATGCGGCGCGGGGACAAGCGAAGAAGGCCGGGCCAAGATGTCCGCGCAGAAAAAACTCCTCGGAAACGTATGTCCGATACTCGGCTGCGCGGCGGATAAAGGCATCGACTACTGCTCGCGCGACTGCGGCGACTTCCCCTGCGAAACTCTTTCGGCCGGCCCATTCCCTCTGAGTGAGGGCTATCTCATGATGCAGCGCCGCCGCAGGGATAACTTAAAATAACTATCGCGGGACCCGATCCCCGCGCGGGAGGAATATACAAATGAATTTCGACTTGCCCGAAGAACTGCTTGAAATACAGAAAATGGTGCGTGATTTCACCAGAAACGAGATAGAGCCTGTCGCGTCCGAAATTGACAGAAATGAAATATTTCCGCGTGATCTTTTCACTAAAATGGGCGAGCTCGGCCTGCTCGGCATACCGTTCCCGGAAAAGTACGGCGGTATCGGCCTGGGCGAACTCGGCTATGTCGTGATGGGCGAAGAGGTCATGTATTCGTCAGCCACAGTAGCCACGATGATCGGCGCGCACTGCGGCATCTGCTGCCAGTCGATCTACCACGGCGGCTCTGAAGAACAGAAACTGAAGTATCTGCCATCGCTGTTGAGCGGCGAAAAGCTCGGGGCGTTCGCTCTGACCGAACCGTCCGCCGGCTCCGATGCCGGCAATGTGAAGACCAGGGCGAAAAGGGCCGGGGACAGATTCGTCATCAATGGCTCGAAAATCTGGATCACCAACGGCGGCCACGCCGATGTGTTCGTCGTGTATGCCAACCTCGAACGATCCCCCGGGGGCAGAGGGGGCGTGACGGCGTTCATCGTCGAAAAAGGCACACCCGGTTTTTCTGTCGGCACGATCGAAAAGCACATGGGTATCCGCGGCTCATCGACGGCTGAACTGATTTTCGACAATGTAGAAGTGCCTGCCGGAAACCTGCTCGGCGTTGAGGGCGGCGGCCTTGCCATTGCGATGTATGCTCTCGACAGGGGGCGCCTCGGACTCGGCGCGGGTTGCGTGGGCCTCGCGCGGCGATGTCTCGACATGAGCATGACTTTTGCGAAACAGCGCGTGCAGGGCGGCGTGCCGATCATCAAACATCAGGCGATACAGTTCAAGCTCGCCGACATGGCGACGGAAATCGAGACGGCGCGCCTCATGGTCTACAACGCCGCGTGGATGGCCGATGAGGGCAGGAAGCTGACAAAACAGTCGGCCATGGCCAAGCTGTACGCTTCGCAGGTCGCCAACCGCGTGGCGTACGAAGCCGTCCAGATACACGGCGGCATGGGCTTCATGTGCGAATTGCCCATCGAACGATATTTCCGCGATGCGCGCATCACGGAGATTTACGAGGGCACGAGCGAAATCCAGAAACTCGTCATCGCAATGCAGCTCATCAGAGAGCACAGAAGATAAAACGCACCGAAAGAGGTTGAGCATGAAACGACGCCTGCTGAATCCCCTACTGTTCGCAATCCTGATCGCGGTATCGTCCGGCAGCAGCGCCGTGGCATTCGCGCCCGGCAACGCCGATGAGCCCTTCCCTCAGAAGGTCGTGCGAAAATTTCCGGCCGGCGGCGAATTCCACGTGAGGAGCTTTGCGAAATGCAACGGACTGATGTTCGCCGCCACCTCATCGGGAGTATATTCGTTTCTGAGAGGCAACTGGGTAAAAATGGCTGGGGCCGACGCGAGGAAGGTTGCTTGCGATAACGGTTCGCTGCTCGTCGCCACCGCGACGGGACTGTACAGAATGCCCGACGGCGTAGCCTCGAAAAAACTTGCTTCGATCTACAGCGGAGCGGTCAATGATTTCACTATTTGGGATGATCGTGTGCTTGTGGCTACTGACAACGGTCTGATGAAGATCGAAAACGGCAAAGCCGAAAAAGTCGCCGTGACCGGCGAACGGAAAATCACTGCTGTCGTGACTGATCCGGACGGATACGCGTGGATAGCATTCCGGGGCGGCGTGGCGCGCTACGGCGGCAGCAAGGTCGAGATATATCCGGCAGGCACGTCGCTGCCCGGCGCGGTGGATATGGACGTGCGCAGCATCGACATAGACCTCGATGGCATACTCGATATCGCAACTCCCCTCGGCATCGCCGTCTATGACCGCCAGGGCAAATGGAGCCGTATTACAGGCGATGACGGCGGATTGCCTGTCGAAGATGTCAATGCGATCGACAGTGACGCCAGCGTGATGTGGGTCGCCACCAACAAGGGCGCAGCCCGCCGCGACAATGCCGGCTGGCAGTATTTCCAGGGCCCGCAGTACCTCCCCGACGACAGGGTCGAGGCAGTGGCGGTGATGCCGGACGGAGGCGCCTGGATCGGCACCGCAGGTGGGTTCACGCTCATCGAATATGTCCAGATGACTCTCGCCGAAAAGGCCGCTTACTATGAAAAACTCACGCGCGACAGACATGTGCGCTATAACCTCATATCGGATTCATACTACGAAGTGCCGGGCGATCCGGCGACTAACAGGGTGATGACAGACGACAACGACGGCCTGTGGACAGCCATGTACATCGGCGCCGAGTGCTATCGCTATGCCGCGACAAAAGACCCCGTGGCCAAACAGTACGCCAAGGATTCGATGGACGCCATGATGTTCCTCGAAACCGTCAACGAAATACCAGGCTTCGTATCCCGTTCTTTCGCCAGACCGGACGAACCCCATTGCGATGGCGAATGGGACCACATCACGAGTGATGGCAAATGGCGCTGGAAGGGCGACACGAGTTCCGACGAAATGGTCGGACATTTTTACGGCTACTCGCTCTACTACGATCTCTGCGCCGACGAAACCGAAAAAGAGCCGATCCGCCAGAAGGTCAGGCTCATTATGAATTACATCATCGACAACGATTACTACCTCATCGACTCGGACGGCAAACCTACCCGCTACGGCATGTGGAATCCCAAATACCTCAATTCCAAAGGCCGCTTCCAGCGCGGGCTCAACACTCTCGAAATCCTCATGCACCTCAAGGTGGCCGCACACATCACCGGCGACAGGAAATTCACCGACGAATACTACAAGCTCGCCCGCGATTACAAATTCGCCGAATATACCGTCAAACAGAAAATCAACGAACCCTACGTGATCAATCACTCCGACGACGAGCTCGCATTCCTCTCCTACTACCCGCTTATGAAATACGAAACCGATCCAGAGCTCGCCGCCCTCTACCGCAAGAGCATGGCTCGAAGCTGGCCGATCGAGCAACCCGAGCGCGATCCTCTCTTCAATTATATCTACGCCGCTGTCATGCCTGCCGGCACCGATTTCGACAACGCAAATTCCATCCGTACACTCCGCGAACTTCCCCTCGACCTCCTCCGCTGGCCGCACTCCAACAGCCATCGCAAAGACATCGCCTTCAGCCCCTACAAAGGCCGCTTCAAGGAACTCGAATCCCTCACTCCCATCCCATACGACGAACGCACTCTCATGAAGTGGAACGGCAATCCCTACGAACTCGACGGCGCGGAAGACGGCCGCAACGAAGAGGCCGGCACCTTCTGGCTGCTCCCCTACTGGATGGGCCGCTACTATGGTTACATCAAACCGGGCGCCGATCCCGGACTCTACAAATGACCGCTGCGCAAGGGAAATACGCCTGACATGAACGAAACAAAAAAATCACCGGCGGCTGCCGGTACGGAGCGCAAAATGCCAGACCACCGCGCAGAAAGTCCTGCCGGCTACAAACCGGACAACATGATCGCCCAGGTGCTCTTCAGCTTCCGCATGGCATTCGAAGGACTGTTCCACGTAATGCTCACACAGCGCAACATGCGGTTCCACTTCTGCATGGCGCTCTGGGTAATGTGCTTCGCAATGGTCTTCGACCTTACGGGATTTCAGAAAGCATACCTTTTCATAGTCATCACATTCGTCATCTCGATGGAAGTCCTCAACACCTGCATCGAAGCCCTGACCGACATGCTGAGCCCCGGCTACAACAGGCTCGCCAAAATCGCGAAAGACACGGCCGCCGCCGCCGTACTCGCGGTCGCCATCGGCTCGATCATGTCCGCCGGCTATCTGCTCATACCGCCATTCTTCGCGAAATTTTCACAAGCCGCATGGATGACCGAACACGCCGTGGAGCTCACGGCCGTCACCGTCATCGTCTCCTCGATCCTTGTCTACTGGATACTCCGGCCGCTCAGGATACTCAACAATCTGCTGCTCATCCCCGCGACATCGGCAAGCGCGTTTTCCATCTGCATGCTCAGCTACATGAAAGCCGACTGGATCACCCTCTGCGCCAACATGTTCTTCTCGTCGCTGATATTCAACTCGCTCGCGCGCAACAGGATATCCATGCGGCTCTCCATCGCGGGCCACATCGCGGGATGTATCGTCTTCACGGCCTTTGTCTACTACATACGCTACTACTGAATTATCCCGAATCCCGCAATGGAATCCACCCAGCCCATATCCCACTGAAAAGGAGCGCATGCCATTGAAAGCAGTAGTCCAGCGAGTCACATCGGCACAGGTATCAGTCGACTCCCACACATCGGGCGCCATCGACGCCGGACTCCTCGTATTCCTCGGAGTAGCCTCGGGCGACACCGAAAAGGATGTCGACTGGATGGTCAAAAAAATATCGAATCTCAGAGTATTCAACGACCCCGAAGGAAAAATGAATCTTTCAGCCATCGACCTCGGGCATTCGATACTCTCCATTTCACAATTCACCCTGCTCGGAGACTGCCGCAAAGGCAACCGCCCCAACTTCATGAGCGCCGCGCACCCGGACGAAGCAAAAAGACTCTATGAGACATTCAACCACCGCATGTCCGAAATCCTCCATGTCGAAACAGGCGTCTTCGCCGCCCGGATGACCATCGCCGCAGTCAACGACGGTCCCGTAACAATCATACTCGACTCCTCTGCCGGATAGAGCCGTGTTCCAGCTCATCATAATTTGTTTTCCGCCCGGTTATTTACGATGGTTTTAGTATAATATAAGTTCCAAATGAAACAGCACCACATATCGCGGGGAGCACAACATGAAAATCCTGAAGAGCCTGCTTCTGGTATTGGCGATTTTCGTTTTGGCGATTATCGGGACTCTCACTGTCTTTATTGCCACTTCGCTCAACTCCGGCAAACCAAAAATCACCGGCACACTCGACCTGCCCGGCCTCTCGGCTCCGGTGACTGTCAAGCGCGACTCCTACGGCGTGCCGCATATCTTCGCCGACAATGAGAACGATGCCTACATGGCCCTCGGTTATCTCCACGCTCAGGACCGGCTGTGGGAAATGGACGTCTTCCGCCGCATGGCCCAGGGCCGCCTCTCCGAGGTCTTCGGCAAAGCTCCTGTCAAATCCCCCAACCTGCCTGTCCGCAATCTCGTCGAACAAGACATCTTCTACCGCACGATCGGCCTCGCCGCCATGTGGGACAAAATCCCCGAATCATCTTTCGACACACGCACTCTCAAATCTCTCAAGGCATACATCACAGGCGTCAACGCAGGCACTTCCGCCACTGCCGGCAACCTGCCCCCGGAATTTAAAATCCTCATGTACAAACCCGAAAAATGGGACCTCAAAGCCATCGGCTCTCTCGGCCGCCTCGTCAGTTGGGGCCTTTCCAGCAACTGGGACAACGAACTCCTGCGCTACGAGGCCATCGCCCGCCTCGGCCGCGAACAGGGCTGGCTCCTGCAAGCCCGCCACTCCGACCCCGGCCCCTATGTCATCGATCCGAAGGTGAAAAAATATTCGCCAAATGGCAAAATCATCCCAGACTCACCCTGGTATCTGCCGCCTGCCCTGACTCGCCCCGACTTCTTCGTCGACTCACCACCCGCCAGGACCGCCTCCTCAGACATTCGATTCGCTTTCATCAACATCCCCTCCAATTTCCCCGGCATACGCGAAGCAAGCAACAACTGGGTAGTATCCGGCGACCGATCAGCTTCCGGCAAACCCATCCTCGCCAACGACCCGCACCTCATCCACAACGTACCCTCCGTCTTCTATCAGGCTCACCTCACCACAAAGGACGGCCTCGACGTCATGGGCTTCACCTTCCCCGGCATGCCATTCGTCGTCCTCGGCCACAACGCCGACACCGCCTGGGGCGTCACCACCAACCACGCTGACGTCCAGGACCTCTTCGTCGAAAAACCCGACCCCGCCAATCCCGCCAATTACATCTACAGGGACAAATCGCTCCCCTTCGCCACCCGCAGGGAAATCATCGACGTCCGCGGCGGCGATCCCGTCACCCTCACCGTGCGCTCGACCATCCACGGCCCGGTCATCAATCCCGCACTGCCACAGCTCACCTCCGCCGCGCCACCCATCGCGCTCCAGTGGGGCGCCGCAAAAGGCGGCGGCGAAGACTTCCGCGCATACTTCCGCATCGCACGCTCCCGCACCATCGGCGACATACGCTCCGCCATTTCCGACTTCTACTCTCCCATACAGAACTGGCTTTTCGCCGACAACTCCGGCCACATCGGATACTTCCCCGGCGGCTACATCCCCATCCGCAAAAAAGGCGACGGCACTGTCCCCGTCCCGGGCTGGACAGGCGAATACGACTGGACAGGCAGCATCCCTCCCGACCAGATACCCCAACTCTACGACCCGCCCAACGGCTTCATCGTCACTGCCAACAACAAAGTCGTCCCCGAAGAAGACTACCCCTATCCCTTCTGCTACGAATACAACTCCTACCGCGCCGACCGCGTCACCGACCTCCTGCAACAAAAACCGAAACTGACCATCGCAGACATGGAAAAAATACAATTCGACAACTACGCCGTACAGGCCCGGCGCCTCGCACCCATATTCATCGCCGCCTGCCGCGAAAAATGCGACCTCAGCAACCCCATTGTCAAAAAATCTCTCGCCATGCTCTCATCATGGGACTACACCACCGGCACCAGCCAGACCGGCCCCACCCTCTTCTACACACTACTCGACAAAACCATCCAGCTCACGCTCGCCGACGACCTGCCCCCAGCATTCTTCAACCGCATAGTCCACGACTGGAGCTTCGACCCGAAATTCGACAACGGCCTCGAAGACCCCAACTGGCCATTCTTCGACGACAAATCCACCCCCCGCCTCGAAACCCGCGACGAAATCCTCGCCCAGGCATTCGAAGCCTCAGTCTCTGCCCTCACTAAAAAATACGGCGCCGACCCCTCACAATGGCAATGGGGCAAAGCTCACGTCGCACACCTCAAACACCCCCTCGGCGCACTCCCATTCCTCGGCCCCATCTTCAACACAAAACCCTTCCCCGCCAGCGGCTCACGCGCCACCATCAACAACTCTCACTTCGAGCACCTCACCGAATTCTCCATCAACTACGGCCCCGTCTTCCGCCACATCATCGACATGGCCGACACCGCAAACGCCGTCATGATCCTCGACATCGGCACCTCCGGCCACCCCAAAAGCCCACACTACGCCGACCAGACACCCCTCTGGGCCACCGGAAAATTCATCCCCATGTCCATGTCCCCGGCCACCATCGACAAAGACACAATAGCTACTCTCATCCTCAAACCCCGCTGACACCGGCGCGAAATTTGGAATAATGAAGAGTTTTTCGTTAAGGAGTGGAAAACTAAAACCTTTCTCCGGGCAGACTCCTTGACTATCTTCTGATCTCAATAATCCCCCTTCTCCGCAACATTTGCCCTCAATCCCGGATACTACTAATATATA
>CAZQSL010000118.1:0-11003 GCA_964595945.1 uncultured bacterium | reverse complement strand
TTCCCGGCTCGACAGTGGCGAAAGGGGCTTCGCGATGGACATTGGTGATGATGGGTTCGCGGGTTTCCTCGATGCGGTCGAGTTTCCAGCCGAGAGCTTTTGCTATCAGGCTGATGGACTGCTGAAAACCGATGTGGCCGACGATTTTGCCTGACGCGATACCGGCATGAAATTCTTCGACAGTGGTGCCGACACCCTGAGTGGCCATGACAGTGTGACCGAACGCTGCGAGATCATTGACCCGGCGGGCTTCGATGGAATCGACCCGGCGGCAGACGGACGAGAGTGACGCGATGAGGAAATCGAGCACGAACCCGGGATTGATGCCGGTGCCGAAAATGGAGACTCCAGCGGCTTTAGCAGCGGCGTCCATGCGTTCGCAGGCAGGTGCGGCAGCGATCCACGGATAGGCCATTTCCTCGGCGATGGTGACGACGTTATAGCCGTGTTTGACGGCAAGGAGAATTTCGGGTTCGACCTCTGTAACGAAAGAACCGGTGGCATGGACGAGTATGTCGCCCTTTGCTTCGGAGAGGACTTTTTCGACATCGTTGCTGACGATTACGCCCGTTTTCGCATCGACGCCGAGTACTTCGGAGAGATCGCGGCCACAGCCTTCTGCGCGTTTTTTGATGGCACCTACAATTGTGACGCCCTGCTTGTCAAGAAGCATCTTTGCCATGCCGCTACCCATTACACCGAGTCCCCAGAGGACGACTTTTACGTTTTCCATGATTTCCTCCATCATTAGATATTTTTCTGTCAAAACACACAATCAAGTTGTCGTTACTACTTCGGTAGTTATTATATTCACTCTTCCATTTATGTAAAGGGGAAAAGTAAAAATGATAATTTGTCCCAAAAACGTATCAGTGAAAAACGTCTATTCCGAACACCGAAAAAAACTATCGGAAATGGCTCAAGGGAATATTGCTATCCGGCGCAGTATTTGAGAGCCACCGCAGCGCATTCGATGATGGTATCGACATCATTTTCGGTATGAGCGGTCGAGAGAAACATTGCTTCGAATTGGGATGGCGCGATATATACGCCCTGAGCAAGCATCGACTTATGGAATCGCGCGTACATCCCGGTATCGGCCGAAGAGGCGGCAGCCCAGTTGTCGACAGTAGCTGCGCTGGTGAAAAACACGGTGCCAAGCGAGGCAGTGTGCGCCGCGACAGTTGGGATCGAACAACTTTCAGCAACTGCCGACAACCCTGCGAACAGCTTTGCGGTCATTGCTTCGAGACGGCGATACGGATTGTCACGTACAATGACATCGAGCGTGGCAAGGCCGGCTGCCGTAGCGATAGGATTGCCGGAGAGAGTACCTGCCTGATAGACTGGGCCGGCTGGCGCCATCATGTCCATCAGTTCGCGTTTGCCGCCATAAGCTCCGACAGGCATGCCGCCACCGATGATCTTGCCGAGAGTCACCAAGTCTGGAGTGACGCCAAAGTATTCCGCCGCGCCTCCGGCTGCGAGGCGAAAGCCTGTTATCACTTCGTCAAAAATCAGAAGTGCGCCATGTCTGTCCGCGAGTTCGCGGACAGATTGGAGAAATCCGTTTCGTGGCATGACAACACCCATATTAGCGGCGACAGGTTCGACGATGACACATGCTATCCCCTGGGGGTCCGTATCGAAGAGCTCTCTTACGGAATCGATATCATTGTAGGTGGCGATATACGTTTTCGTAGCGAGCGCGGAGGGTACCCCTGGAGAACTCGGCACACCGAGGGTCGCCGCGCCACTGCCGGCTCTGATGAGAAAACTGTCAGCATGCCCGTGGTAGCAGCCTTCGAACTTGACGATCGCATCTCTCCCCGTTGCCGCGCGCGCGAGGCGGACAGCGCTCATAGTAGCTTCGGTGCCAGAATTGACTAACCGCACTTTTTCGATGACCGGCATGAGTGTCGTGATCTTTTCAGCAAGGAGACATTCCCTTTCGGTCGGCGCTCCAAATGTAAGTCCGTCAGATGCGGCGGCTTTCACCGCCTCGATGACTTCCTCATGCGCGTGACCAAGCAGCAACGGCCCCCATGAGCACACGAGATCAATATAATTCCGCCCATCGACATCGCTAATGGTGGCGCCACAGCCCTTCTTGATATATGGCGGATCGCCGCCGACGGCATTGAATGAGCGGACAGGAGAATTGACCCCGCCCGGTATGACACGTTGTGCTCGTTCATGGATTTCGCGGCTTATTCTCATGGGAACCCTCCCTGCCAGCATATCCTCACGAACATCTGGCGATGTTTTTTTGTATTCCGCTACAGTGGGGAACACGGCATATCCTTTCACACCGCCGGCTTTAGACATCTCTTCGACCGTCTCGGCGAGTGCTTCGACACACGTTTCATGCACCATCGTATACAAATTATACATCATGTCATCTGCCGGCTCACGCTCGACGCAATGTGACACCTGCGACATGTCAGCAAAAGCATTCCCGGTCATTTCGACATACGATTCATCGACATCCCAGACAACGAGAGCCGCCGCCCGTAAACCCACCGCTGCCGGTACGATATTGGCAGCCAGCCGCCGCAGAAAACCTGATCGCTCCCAGTATTTCAGCAATGCCATCAGATCATCCGGCTCCATGCCCGCGATCAGTGCCATTTCGTCAAACGGCATGGCTCCTGCCGGAATACCTTCGCGCAGCATATCGACGATTACCTTAATATCTTTCATAGCAGATTATCCATTTTGATCTCGAAGAATGATGAAACCTTGTACAGCCTCTTCGAACGCATCACCGCAATTCGGTCACAACCAGTTCGCGTCTTGATTTCTTCGATGATTTCACCAATACGTTCATGCGATATCGCGGCCACCGTAAACCAAACATTGGGCATGCCGTCTCTCTCATAGTTGTGCGAAACCTCCGGGCAGGCATTGACGACAGATATGAATTTTTCCATCAGGCCAGATACCACAAACGCAGCAGCAAGCGCCGTAACGCCAGGCGATCGTGATTTGTCGAAGCTTGCACTGATGCGCCGCACAAGCCCGCCATCACCCGAGTATTTTTCCAACGTCGCGACGACAGTCCCCTCATCCGTACCACATCTGGCGGCAATCACCTTGTATGGTCTTTTCTCGATCGGTATGCCGCGCTGCAGTTCATTGAGGACAGCGATTTCTACACTGTCCGGTATCAAGCGATCCCGCATCATGTCTCCATTCTCATTGCATGTGGGATATAAGAGCAATAAGGTTCATCGCCGAGCCAGTCTCCGCTTGCAGCATAGGCGCGGGCACGGCATCCACCGCATCGTGCAAAATACTCACACACTCCGCATTTGCCAGTATATCTCGATCTGTCCCGCACCGCATCGAATACAGGATTGCTCGAATACAGCGCCTCAAAATCGAATCCGTTTTCTCTCAGATTGCCGCATGGGACATCGAGAAATCCACAAATTCCGAGTTCGGCCCTGTGCGAAACAAAAACAAATCCACGCCCCCCGATGCAACCTGACACTCCGTGCCCGGATGGGTTCCCCTCTTTATCCTCCCGGCTTTCGGCCACCACACGATAGTAATGTGGAGCGCATGTCGGTCTCACGAAAATACCGCCGCCGCGAGCGAGCAGATATATTCGCTTCAGAGCCACTTCATACTCACTGGCGGAAAGCTCGCTGCCAGCGAGCGAAGAAGCCCTGCCAGTCGGTACGAGGAGAAACGGACTGAACGCCACTGCGCCTATAGCCGTTGCAAGGTCATACAGCTTTTCGATGCAGTTATAATTATCTTTCATAATTGTAGAATTGATCTGGAACTCGATGCCGTGGTTTCTGAGCGTAGCGGCGGCAGCCATCACTGTATCGAAAGCACCAGCGACGCCCCTGAACGAGTCATGAAATGCCGCGTTGTCACCGTCGATACTGAGACTCACGCGGCTGATACCCGAAGCGGCTATACATTTCGCCGAATCATCATCGACCATTGTGCCACACGGCGACATGACGACCCTGAATCCCTTATTGACAGCATACTGAGCGATTTCGTATATATCAGGACGAGACATGGGCTCACCGCCCGTAAGGATGAGCAGTCCGGCCGAAACACGAGTTATGCTATCAATCAGCAACCTTGCTTCATCTGTAGAAAGATCGCCGTCAGCCCCCTCAGCCGTCGCTGAAGCCCGGCAATGAGTACACTTCAGAGGGCATTTTCGAGTTGTTTCCCAGGCAACGACAAGCATCCCGGCACCATGGTCGAGTCTTGACTCGCGATTCATCTTGCTCCATTCAGCAGCGCGGCGGCACGGCTTGCATAGTACGAAATTATGATGCCGGCGCCTGCTCGCCTGATCGAAGTCAGTATCTCCATCATCATGCGCTCACCATCGACAAGCCCGGCGCGCGCCGCATTCATAACCATCGAATACTCACCGCTGACGTTATAAGCGGCAACTGGCAAATCGAAACGATCACTCGCCTCGCGTATGACATCAAGGTACGAAAGCGCGGGTTTGACCATGACGATGTCAGCACCCTCGGCAATGTCAAGCGCAATCTCGCGCATTGCCTCACGTCTGTTCGCGGGGGCCATCTGGTATGTATTTCGATCGCCGAACCTGGGAGCTGAGCCCGCTGCTTCTCGAAATGGCCCATAAAACGAAGACGCGTACTTCGCCGAATAACTCATTATGCCAGTATGTGAAAAGCCGTTGTTATCCAGTGCCGCCCGGATCGCTCCCACACGCCCGTCCATCATGTCCGACGGAGCGACGAAATCAGCGCCTGCCGCCGCGTGGCTGACTGCTATGGACGACAGGATTTCAAGCGTGCTGTCATTGTCGATCCGGCCATCCCTGACGATACCGCAATGGCCGTGTGACGTATAGCCGCAAAGACAAATATCGGTAAATACGCACATGTCGGGCAACTCCGACTTGATCGCTCTTATAGTCTGCTGCACTATACCGTCGCTACGGGCCGCACACTCACCGGTATCATCCTTTTCATCGACCACGCCGAACAGCAGAACTCCACGCACGCCACAAGCCATCATGGCACACGATCTTTCAACTGCCCTGTCGGATGTCATGTGAAACACTTCGGGCATGGAGGCGATTTCCCGCGCCATATCATGGCCCGGAATGAGAAAAACGGGCTCGATAAAATTCGCTGGCGACAACACCGTTTCACCTGCCATCTGTCTGATAGCGGCCCCTGCCCTGAGCCGCCTCATGCGCGTCTGTGGAAAGTACATTGCACCCCTCCGCTCAAATAATGATTGTGCCAGCAGTTTCTTCTTCTATAAGATAGCAGCCCGGGTCCGCCGCATGCTTATCTCCGCAAGCGGCGGCGCGCGCTCGCAAATTACCTTCGCATACGCGCCAGAAACGGCACGTTGAGCATTGTCCAGTAAACTGATTCTGTTCGTAGATATATGATTTTGAAGCTGCCATCTGCGCCACTATGTCACTAAATGGCATCTGCCTCACATTGCCGGCTATATCACTTCGCATAAATTGATCAGGCGAAACAGATCCGTCCCAACTGACACACACAATCCTGCGTCCCGATCCGCTGCCACCGCTGTTGTACAGCTTTTTCATAATCTCGGCAGCCTTTTCCGGCGAACGGCGCATCACCATCAGATACAAAAACGGCCCATCGGAGTAGTTGTCAACAGTCAGCACCTCGATACCGTGTTCTCTCATCATTGGCACGCCATCGATGATGTCACCCACCGCGCGTCGCACGCTGGCAGTGTCCGGCATATCCCCGATTCCGGCATTACCTGCCGGGACATAGTGATAGAAACACAGGCGTCCGACACCCGCTCTTATCGCGATTTGCATCATCTCTTCGACACGGTCGATATTGTATTTGTTGAGTGTCACACGCAAGCCTGTCCTGATCGCGGCTGCGTTACAGTTCGCAATCCCCTCCATAGCCGCGGCATACGCACCTTCGCTACGTCTGAACCAGTCATGCAGCGGCTCCGGCCCATCGATACTGACTCCTGCGTATACTGCGCCCGACGACGCAATGCGAGATGCCTTATCAGGCGTGACAAGGGTGCCATTAGTAGACAAAACCGTGTGGAGACGGCGACCGGCAGCATGCTCCATTAGATCGAATATATCCTTTCGCATCAGGGGCTCTCCACCTGAAAACAGCAACACCTTAGCCCCTGCGGCGGCTATACCATCGATCAGATTCTTTCCTTCGGCAGTGGAAAGCTCTTCGTGGTCGATGCCGTCTCCGACACCGGCATAACAGTGACGGCAGCGGAGATTGCACATTCGCGTAGCATTCCACACAACTACCTTGAGCCTGTCACGCTCCGCCCCATCCGAGCCACGAGGATCATAACGACCAACGGGACTTTTTCTGCCTGTACCCGTAATCAATTCAGTAAGGTCAACCATGCTCACCTTTCATGACAGCGGCGCCGGAAAAATATCTGTCCATCGCGGCGACAAGTCCCTGTATCGTGTACTCACAAGCCTCCGCGCGCGGGACAAGTCCAAATCGATGCAATGTCTCAGTCGTCACCGGCCCGATCGAAAAAGCCGGGATTGTGTCTTTATACTGATCGATAAAAGCCGGACCGATCCGTTCGATAAAGCATTTGACAGTCGAAGAACTCGTAAAAGTCACACCATCGAGCGCGCCACTGCATATCAAGTCCCTGATAAGATCATCAGCGGCATCGTCAACCGGCGCCGGCCGTGTCGCATAGACCGGGATATCACTCACAGTCGCACCCGCACCGGCCAGCAGCATGGGCAGGTCAGGACGCGCCATTTCCGAGCGTGGCAGCAGATACCTTTTCCCCACGACTTCACCGATAGCATCAAGGCCGGCAAAGACTGACTCGGCGATGTAACACTCAGGTTGAAAATCGGGAATGATGCAGTATGCGGAAAGCCTTTCCGCCGTAGCCGGGCCGATGACCGCAATCCTGAGAGACGCAAGCGAGCGGGCATCTTTCCCATTTGCGGCAAGACGGGCAAAAAAATGATCCACTCCATTTACACTCGTAAACACAAGCCAGTCATACTCCGCTATCTCTCCGATCGCCATGTCAAGTCTGCTTCCCGCTGGCAGCGGCACTATTTCGATCGACGGAGCTTCGATCACCTCAGCGCCGAGTTCAAGCAACTTTGCGGTAACATATTCGTTTTGCGCCCGGGGCCTCGTCACGACAATCTTCCTGCCACTGAGCGGCCTGCGCGAAAACCATCCGAGCGATTCACTGTGCGAGACCGTTTCTCCGATTATGATCAGCGCCGGCGGTTTGATATCACGTGATGAGATGACATCAGGGATCGAGGACAGGGTACACAGCACTGTCGTCTGCAAAGGGAGGGTAGCATTGGATACAATTGCGGCCTTCGTGTCAGGAGCAAGGCCCCCCTCCATGATAGCGGCAACCACGGAAGACGCTTTTTTGACGCCCATATATATTACGATCGTACCACCGGTTCGAGCGATCGCATGCCAGTCAATAGTCGAATGATCTTTGGAAGGGTCTTCGTGACCAGTCACAAACACAACCGAAGACGCATGAGTCCTGCATGTCAGAGGGATACCCGCCGTCGCCGCCGCGCCGATCGCGGCCGGAATACCAGGGATGATTTCACAAGCGATCCCGCGCTCGAAAAGATACTGCGCCTCTTCACTGCCACGCCCGAAAATCAGGGGGTCCCCCCCCTTGAATCTCAGCACCACCCTGCCCTGCGCCGCATATTCATACAACAACTCATTTATGGCGGTCTGTTCGATCGTGTGCTCCGATCCACTCTTGCCGACATACACCAGTTCCGCGTCCGATCGCGCATAAGCAAGCGCACGCTTAGAGATCAGATTGTCATAGACGACAACATCCGCGATCTTAAGCGCATCGAGCGCACGCAATGTCAGCATCCCCAATGCCCCGGGGCCAGAACCAGCGATATACACAAATCCCTTTTCTGACAATTTTCACCTCAATTATCACGCAAGCAGCCTGCCGGCCATACTCGCTGCCGTTTCGATACCGCCCACGCCATTCACAAAACGCATTTCTCCGTCATCCCGTTTCAGAAATGCGGCAAAACTGATCGTGCCATCAGTCGATACACTCACCCTGACCCCTGACGGCGTGCGGCACCCTGCCCCCAGCTTTTCGAGAAACAGTCTTTCGGCTGTGGCCTCCGTACGCGTAGCGATATGGTCGAGTGGCGATAACATTTCGACAATAGCGTCATCCCCCGCCCGCGCCTCGACAGCAATGATCCCCTGCCCCGGCGAATAATACCATTCGTCAAGCGTCTGCGTGATACGCGATGCAAGCCCAAGCCTTTCCAGACCGGCAACAGCGAGGATTATGGCATCGTACTCACCCCTGTCGAGTTTTTCGAGACGAGTGGGCACATTGCCCCGGATATCCTTTACGACAATTAACGGATTTGCCGCAACAGCCTGCGCCGCGCGCCTGGCACTGCCAGTACCTACAACAGCCCCCTCAGGCAAAGATGCCAACGTCACGCCGGAAGAATTTGTCACAAGAGCATCGCACCGGCTGCCACGTTCGAGAAACGCAGCGATCGCGCAACCATCATGGAGCACTGGCGGGAGGTCCTTGCAACTGTGCACGGCACAATCGATCACACCTGCCGCCAGTGCATGCTCGATATCCCTTGCAAACAGACCGGAGCCCCCGATTTCAGACAGTGGCCTTTCGCGATCGCAGTCGCCGCCAGTCTTGATCACCACAATGTCATACCGCACACCAGGGACGACCTTCGCGAGCCTGTCCGTGACAATTCGGGTCTGGGCAAGAGCAAGCCTGCTGCCTCTCGTTCCGATCACGATCCTGCACTCAGTCAATGTTGAACACCTTTCTGAAAGCCTCGATACGCTCAATCGTATTGACATCAGGATCATCGCACCGGCTCGTAAGATTGGAAACAGGGATATGCATGATTTTTTTGACGATAGACCGCGTAATCCCATCAAGGACCCTTCGCTGCTCATCCGTGAACAGTTCCGCGCAACGCGCGAGTTCCGAACACCGGATGTCTTCGACATGCTCATAGACTTCCCTTATCGCCGAAACCGACTGGCGAGAATCGTACCATGCGGCAAAAGCATCAGAGTCGGTGCAAATAATGCTTTCCGCAGCGTCAAGTCTCTCTACCGATTCAGCCGCCACGCTCGCGAACGTATCCATATTTATCAAGGTAACACCAGCGTTATCTCCAGCCGAGGGGGCGACATTTCGCGGGATTGACAAATCCACGATCAGCATGGGCCGCATGGGCCGCCAGGCCATTGCCCGCCTCACATCTTCACAGCTCAGCACAAACCCGGCACAACTCGTGGCGACCATCACGACATCAGCATCGCGAAGCACATCACCGGCACTGTCAAGACCGATAATATCGCCATTCACGCACGAAGCGAGAGACTCAGCTTTTTCCAGAGTCCTGTTAGCGATGCAGACACGAGCTGGCCTGTTGGCATGGGCATGCACCGCAGCCAGCGACGCAATCTCACCGGCGCCAATCACAAGCACCGTTTTCCCCTCGTACGAACCTATGTGTCCGATTATATGAGGCTCTATGGCCGAAAAAACATCACGCCGGATATCCGTCTCATTCCTCACTCGTTTGCCGGTACGAAACGCCGCGTGAAACAGCTTGTGCAGATACGTGCCGCATGCTCCGGCAGCACACCCGTCCCTGTAAGCAGACTTGAGCTGCCCGAGAATCTGGTCTTCGCCCCTCAGCAACGAATCTGCTCCCGAAGCCACACGCATGATATGCCTAACCGCGTCGATACCAGTTTTTTCAAAAAACACTTCACGACAGCTCACTTCCGCAGACTTGCCGGCGATCAACGAGTCCGACACCATCATAGCTGCCTCTTCTAAAGTCATTCCAGCCCCATCCTGCACGGCAAAGTACAATTCCGTACGATTGCATGTACTCAACAGCACGACTTCCACACCATCACGGCAGCCTTCGAAGCCACGCATAAACTCCGCCGCTTCGTCATGTGAATAATACAGTTTTTCCCTGACTGCCACCGGAGCCGTTCGGTGATTTAGTCCAGTCACGCCGATTTTCATACCCACCACTTTCCGGCCGTCACCATACAGCTTGAGTTCGAACCGGTGAAATACATTCCAATATTGACAACAGCAGCAGTCATGTTCAGTTAACAAGCGCCGTATCGTCAGCGCTACATACCAACATCGCAACCTGCTATCCTTCGTTTTTCTCTCACGAGAGCCGCGAGTGCCGTACAGTTCACATCACGAAGCGCTTCAGCAAACTCCCGGGAATACAAAACACTATCCATGATCGACTTTCGCGCATCGGGATCAGACACGCACATCATCAGATCAGCCCTCAACCCGGCAAGCGACACAAGGAGATCAGCCGTGTGAGGGAGTATATACTTTTCAATTTCCAGTCTCACCCTCCGCGAAAATCCAGGACAACCTCCACCCGTAGACACAGCTATCCGAAGCCCGCCCCGCGACAGGACCGAAGGCAATATAAAATCGCATTGCCCAGGCACATCAGCCACATTCACAGGAATCGACGACGCTCGCGCATCCGATGAAACACGACTGTTGACCTCCGCGTCGGAAGTGGCCGCAAACACCAGAAAAGCCCCCGCCACATCAGCACTCTCATAACCACGCCGTATCCATTTGAGCCGTCCTTCGTCAACAGCGCTCATCAAGTGATCACACACCGCGGGAGACACCACTGTAACATCAGCCCCCGACTCCAGAAGACTTGCGATCTTTCGCGAGGCTACCATACCGCCACCGACCACGATCACTTTTTTGCCTTCAAGTACGAAAACCACTGGGAACACGGCGCCACCTTCTTTCATCGGCATATCTCCACCAGCATCTCAATCATGCCTGCCATTCATTATATGCGCAGCATAATCACAATCAAACAAAAAACCTGGTAACCGTTCACGGACGCATACAGGACGATAGCGCACAATAGAGCATCTATTAAT
>CAZQSL010000117.1:0-11069 GCA_964595945.1 uncultured bacterium | reverse complement strand
GCTGCTTCGTCGCGCTGGAATGAAGGGGTGGGCCAGGGGGTGTCGAGGATGCTGGCGGAAGTGTGCGGGAGTTTGTCCCAGATTTCTTCGGTGATGAACGGCATGAAGGGGTGCAGCATGGAGAGAATCCATTGGAGGATGCAGTGGAGCAGTGTCTTCTGCGCGTCTTTCGCGGGGCCGTCGGGGCCGTAGAGGGTGGATTTGGAGAGTTCGAGATACCAGTCGCAGAAGTCGTGCCAGAAGAATGAATATAGTTTCTGGATGGCTTCATTGAGGTCGAAAGAGTCGATGAGAGTGGCGCATTCGGCGATGGTGTCGGCGGCGCGTGTGAGTATCCAGCGGTCTTTAGTGTCGAGGAGCGCGGGGTCGATTGAGTCGAGAGTTGCAGAGGGTGCGTCGCCGGCGGTCATGAGGATGTAGCGGGCGGCGTTCCAGAGTTTGTTGCAGAAGTTGCGGCCTGTTTTCACCTTGTCGTCGGAGATGCTGACGTCCTGGCCCATCGAGCCGCTGTAGAGGAATGTGAAGCGGAGGGCGTCGGCGCCATACTTGTCGATGAGTTCGAGCGGGTTGATGACGTTGCCGAAACTCTTGGACATTTTTTTGCCCTTTTCGTCGCGCACAATGCCGTGGATGAAGACGTGGCGGAAGGGGATGTCGCCGCTGAATTTCAGACCGAAAAACATCATGCGGGCGACCCAGAAGAATATGATGTCGAAAGCGGTGACGAGGACGGAAGTGGGATAGAATTTCTGGTAATCGGGGTGAGATTCGTCGGGCCAGCCGAGGGTGGAGAGTGGCCAGAGGCCGGAGCTGAACCATGTGTCGAGGACATCTTCCTGCTGGATGATATTGGCCGAGCCGCACTTGGGGCAGGTGGTGATGTCTTCGAGCGGGCAGGTGCGCGTGCCGCAGTCGGGGCAGTCCCACACGGGGATGCGGTGGCCCCACCAGAGCTGGCGTGAGATGCACCAGTCGCGGATGTTTTCGAGCCAGTCGGCATAGACTTTCGCCCAGCGGTCGGGGACGAATTGAGTGCGCCCGTCGCGCACGGCTTGCAGTGCGGGGGCGGCGAGTTCTTTCATGTTAACGAACCACTGTAGGCTGATGTAAGGTTCGACGATGACGCCGCAGCGGTAGCAGTGGCCGACGGCGTGGCGATGGGGAACGGTTTTTATGAGGATGCCGGAGGCGGTGAGGTCTTCGACAATTTTCCTGCGCGCGTCGTGGCGGTCCATGCCTGCGTAGGCTGGGTAATCGGCGGTGATGCGGCCGTCTTCGTCCATCATGACGGGGGCTTCGAGATTGTGTGTTTTGCCGAGTTCGAAATCATTGGGGTCATGAGCGGGAGTGACCTTGAGAGCGCCAGTGCCGAATTCCATATCCACATAAGTGTCGGTGATGATGGGGATGCGGCGGCCGACGAGCGGGAGGATGCAGAATTTGCCGTGCAGATGGGCGTAGCGTTCGTCGTCGGGGTGGACCGCGACGGCGGTGTCGGCGAGCATCGTTTCCGGGCGCGTGGTGGCGATTTCGAGAAATTCGTCAGTGCCCTCGACGGGATATTTCAGATGATAGAAAGCGCCGTCGATTTCATTGGATTCCACTTCGATGTCAGAAAGGGCTGTCTTGCAGCGCGGGCACCAGTTGATCATGCGGTGACCCTGATAGATGAGGCCTTCCTCGAAAAGCTGCTTGAAGGCGTGACGGACGGCCCTGGAGCATCGTTCGTCCATCGTGAAACGCTCGCGTGTCCAGTCGATGGCGAGCCCCATGCGTTTGAACTGGTTGGCGATGTTGTCGTGGGTTTCGTGTTTCCAGCACCAGACTCGTTCGACGAATTTTTCGCGACCGAGGTCATGGCGGGAGAGGCCTTCGGCTCGGAGCTGTTTTTCGACGACATTCTGAGTGGCGATGCCGGCGTGATCCATGCCTGGCACCCAGAGGGAGTCGCGGCCACGTAGGTGGTTGAAGCGGACAAGAACATCCTGAAGTGTGGTGTTGAGTGCGTGGCCCATGTGGAGCGAGCCTGTCACGTTGGGCGGCGGGATGACGATGGTGAAGGGGGCGCCTTCGCGGGGGTGTTGCGAAAAGGCGCCCGTGGAGTCCCAGTATTCAGTCCATTTGGCTTCGTAGGCGGCAGGGTCGCAGTGTTTATGGAGAGTGGGTTCGATGGGTTCAGGATTTTTTGACACGTTTTCTGGAGCCTCCGGATTTGGGTGTTAGTTTTTTGACGAGAGCGGTTTCTATGGCTTGCGGGATTTCGGTGCAGAAGACGACCTTGAGGTCCTTGCGTACGTTTTCGGGGATTTCGTTGTAGTCTTTTTCATTTTCTTCCGGCAGGGCGACAGTGCGGATGCCGGCGCGGTGGGCGGCGAGGACTTTTTCCTTGATGCCGCCGACTGGCAGCACTTTGCCGCGCAGGGTGATTTCGCCCGTGATGGCGACGTTGCGGTTGACCGGTATGCCTGAGAGTGCCGAGAAGAGGGCGGTGGTGAGTGCGACGCCGGCAGAGGGACCGTCTTTGGGGATAGCGCCTTCGGGGACGTGCATGTGGACGTCGGTTTTGAGGAAGTAGTCATCGGCGAGGTCGAAGAGTTCGGCGTGGGAGCGGGCATAGCTGAGGGCGGCGGTGGCCGACTCTTTCATGACATCGCCGAGCTGGCCGGTGAGGATGAGGCTGCCCTTGCCCTTCATGAGTGTGACTTCGATGTTGAGGATTTCGCCGCCGGCCTGTGTCCATGCCATGCCGGTGGAGACGCCGACTTCGTCGAGGTCGCCGATCAGGCCGTAGCGGTATTTCGGCTGCCCGAGATATTTGTGGAGAGTCTTTAGAGTGATCGTTTCGGTGGGTATCTTGAGTTTTTTGAGAGAGACCTCGTTGTTTTTCGAAGGTTTTTCGTCTTCTTCGATTTCGATGATGGAAGTGTCGATGTCGTCATCGGACTCGTCAGATTTTTTGTCGGAGGCGGGCTGCGCGTATTTTTTCTGTTTGTCGCGCTCGGAGCGGGAGATTTTTTCGACGACTTTGGTGGCGAACTTGCGGCATATCTGCTCGATTTCGCGTTCGAGATTGCGCACGCCGGCTTCGCGTGTGTAGCGGCGGATGACTTCGAGGATGACGGAGTCGGGGAGTTTGATCCATGAGGGGTCGAGGCCGTTGCGTTCCATCTGTTTTGGGATGAGGAAGAGTTTTGCGATGTGGAGTTTTTCGTCTTCGGTGTAGCCGGGGAGCTGGATGATTTCCATGCGGTCGAGCAGTGGGGAGGGGATGGGCTGGACGAGATTGGCCGTGGTTATGAAGAGGACATCGGAGATGTCGTAGGAGATTTCGAGGTAGTGGTCCGAGAATTCGTGGTTCATCTCGGGGTCGAGGACTTCGAGGAGAGCGGCGGCGGGGTCGCCGCGGAAGTCGGTGCTCATCTTGTCGATTTCGTCGAGGAGGAACACCGGGTTGGTGGTGCCGGCTTTTTTCATCTGCTGGAGGATGCGGCCGGGCATGGAGCCGATGTAGGTGCGGCGATGGCCGCGGATTTCGGCTTCGTCGCGGACGCCGCCGAGAGAGGCGCGGACATATTTGCGGTCGAGCGCTCGGGCGATGGAGCGGCCGAGAGAAGTCTTGCCGACGCCTGGGGGGCCGACGAAGCAGAGGATGGCGCCTTTGGCCTTGCGGCTGAGTTTCCGTACGGCGAGGTATTCGACGATGCGTTCCTTGATCTTGTCGAGGCCGTAGTGATCTTCGTCGAGGACTTTTCGGACTCGGTCGATATCGAGGTTGTCGCGTGTGGTTTTGGCCCAGGGGAGGTCGAGTATCCAGTCGATGTAGTTGCGCACCACGACGGCTTCGGCGGAGCCCATGGGCATTTTGGAGAGGCGCTTGATTTCGGCCTCGACCTTTTCGCGTGCCGGTTTCGGGAGTTTCGCTTTTTTCATTTTCTTGCGAATGAGTTCGATCTCGTCGGTGTATTCGTCCTCTTCGCCGAGTTCGCGATGGATCGCCTTGAGCTGTTCCTTGAGATAATATTCTTTCTGGGACTGCTCGATCTGTTTTTTGACCTGCACCTGGATGCGTTTCTGGACATCGATGATTTCGAGTTCGTGGTCAAGGAGTTCGGAGAGCACGGAGAGGCGTTCGCGGGGGTCGAGCCTGTCGAGGATCGACTGTTTTTCTTCGACCTTGAGGACGAGTTGGGAAGTGATGAGATCGGCGAGGCGGCCAGGCTCTTCGACAGAGCTTGCGGAAGTGTAAGCCTCTGGTGGAAGGGTGCGTGTCATGCGGACGTATTTGTCGAATTTAGAGAGGACTTCGCGCATGAGGGCTTCGGTGTGGATGTCCTTTTCCTCCTGCTCCTGGACATCTTCGACGCGTACGACGAAGTAGTCGTCTTCGACGAGGTATTCGAGGATGGTGACTCGTGAAGTGCCCTCGATGAGTACCTTGATGGTGCCGTCGGGGAGTTTGACGAGATTGAGGACATCGCAGAGCGTGCCTGTGGAGTAGAGATCGTCGGGGGCGGGGTCGTCGATGTTTGGCTGCTTCTGGGCAGTGAGCACGATACGGCGGTCATTCATCATGGACTCTTCGAGAGCCTTGATCGACTTGCCGCGCCCGATGAAGAGCGGCACGATCATGTGAGGGAAAATCACGATGTCCCTCAGTGGTACGAGCGGGAGATTGTAGATGTTATTGTTGATCTGGATTTCATCACCTGAAAACACTTTGAAGTCTGCCAAGTGGAGTCACCTCTTGTCGCAGTATTTGAGCGCGCCCATAAACGGACAGGCAAAACCCGCGCCGATGCGCATGTCAGTAATAGTACTATCTAAACAGACTTATTTCAAATGACATGATCAGAAATGGCGCGCGGCGCGGCAAGGCACCGCCGCAATCATCACGAGGCGTTGCCCCCAGACAGGAAAAATAGCTGTCTCCAAAATCTTTTCAAAGGCAATTCTTTGTGATAGACTTCAGCAAAACAGTGCGGGTGAAAGATACGTCCGAAGTCAGGCACGTGTCCTTCTCACGGCGCAATCCGACCTGTACATCCCGAACTCCGGAGGTATGAAGAATGGATAAGATGAGCGCTGAAAACTCTAAACTCGCGGGCGTATATACGTTCAAGAAATCCCTTGAAATGTTTGAGCGCGCCGGGAAGGTCATCCCGTCCGGGATATATGGCCATTTCAGCCCAACAATTACAAGCCCGGGGAATTCCCCGTATTACGTAGCGCATGGCAAGGGTAGCCGCTACTGGGACGTAGATGGAAACGAAATTATCGACTGGATGTGCGCTTACGGCCCGATGGTGCTCGGCCACTGCCATCCCGAAGTCGACGCCGCCGTCGTCAAGGCGATGGAACTCGGCAACTGCTTCAATCACCCGACCGAACTAATGGTGCAACTCGCCGAAAAACTCACAAGCGTCGTCCCGATCGCCGACTGGGCAATGTTTGCCAAAAACGGCTCGGACTGCACGACATGGGCGACCAGAGTAGCGCGCGAATACACTGGCAAAAAGAAAATCCTCTGCTGCGAAGGCGAGTACCACGGCGGACACGCATGGTGCGACCCCGGCCACGGCGGACTCGTCCCCGAAGACCGCGCGCACATCGTACGCTTCAAATGGAACAACCTCGATACCTTCTACAAAGCCATCGAGAACAACAAAAACGACGTCGCCGGCGTCATCATGACACCATTTCACCACCCCGCCTTCGGCGACATGGAAATGCCGGCCCCCGGCTGGTGGAACGCGATCGAAAGCACCTGCAAAAAAGAAGGAATCATCCTTATCCTCGACGACGTCCGCGCAGGCTTCAGACTCCACATCGGCAGCTCCGCCGAATACTTCGGATTCAAGCCCGACCTCGTCTGCTTCTGCAAAGCCATCGGCAACACCTATCCGCTCAGCGCATGCGTCGGCAAAGACTACCTCCGCGGCGCGGCCAACAACGTATTCTTCACCGGCAGCTACTGGGCCAGCGCCATGCCAATGGCAGCCGCACTCGTCGTCATCGACGTACTCTCGAAAACCGATGGCATCAACTACATGATCAAACTCGGCGAAAAACTCATGAAAGGCCTCGAAGACCTCGCAAAATCACACGGCCTCCAGGTCAAATGCACAGGCCCCGGCTCCATGCCCTTCATGCGATTCGCCAACGAAGAAAACTACATGCGCAATCAGCTCTTCGCAGCCGAAGCAACTAAACGCGGCGCTTTCATCCATCCCCACCACAACTGGTTCACCAGCGTGGCCCACACCGACAAAGATGTCGAAGACACATGGAAAATCGCCGACCAGGCTTTCAAAATCGTCAAACAGGAATTCGGCTCGTAACAAGCCGCTCATTCCATTTCACAGCTACCAAAGCGCCCGGTTACGCCGGGCGCTTTTTATATTTTCAAACAACCAAATGGCACTTGAATGGAATAATGAGTGAACAAAAACACGGATTATAACATTAGGAAATTTACTTCGCAAAAAGCTTTCCCGGTAGCAAAATTCACTCTTGTATTGCTATAATGAATGACTGCAAAACAATATCGGAAAGCCGCTCGTGTCACGCACGCGCCGGCACATCGACACAGATGAGCGAATCAGCCGCCAACCTCACACCCATGATGCAGCAGTACCGCGCAGTCAAGGAGCAGTACCGCGACTGCATCCTCCTGTACCGGCTTGGCGACTTCTACGAAATGTTCGGCGAAGACGCCCGGATCGCATCGCCCATACTCGACCTTGTCCTCACGGGCCGCGATTTCGGCGGCGGCTACAAGCTGCCAATGTGCGGCATGCCCTTCCACTCAGCCGACAGCTACATCGCCAAACTCCTCGAAAACGGTCACAAAGTCGCAATCGCCGAGCAGATGGAAGCGCCCTCCAAAGGCAAAAAACTTGTCAGCCGCGAGGTCATCCGCGTCATCACTCCCGGCACCGATCTTGACCTCGAACGCCTCGACTCGGGCCGCAACAATTTCCTCACTGCCATCGCCGTCCTGCGCGACCGCACCGGCATCGGCATCGTCGATGTCTCGACTGGCGAATTCCGCGCGGGCGAACTTCCCGCTTCCGACGACTTCGCGGCATTACGGCGCGAACTCGAAAAAATCGCACCCAGGGAATGTCTCGCCATCGCATCGGGCGAGGACACGCGCATGCTTTCAGCCGTAAAATCGGCTGTCCCTCTCTCTCAGGTCACACGCGTCGAACCTTTCTTCGACCCGGATTTCCACCGTGACCGGCTATGCGATCATTTCGCTGTCACGACCCTCAAGGGATTCGGCATCGCCGACTGCCCGGCCGCCATACTCGCAGCAGGCCATCTCCTCGACTATGTCCGCGAAAACCTCAAGACCGGACTGTCCCACATAAGCTCGATTTCTCTCTATGTCTCGCACGGCACCATGTATCTCGACCCCGGCACCAAACGCAATCTCGAACTCACCGAAACCATCCGTGACGGACAGAAGAAAGGCAGCCTGCTGTGGGTGATCGACCGCACGCTCACGCCGATGGGCCGCCGTATGATACGCCGGTGGGTCGAAAATCCGTTGCTGAATGTCGCGGAGATAAATCTACGCCTCGACGCGGTCGAAGAATTCCGCAACCGCCGCGACGATCTCGGCTCTCTGCGCGAACTTCTCTCCGGCGTGGCGGACATCGAACGCCTCGCGAGCCGCGTCGCCACGGGGCTCATCACCCCCCGCGAACTCCTCGCCATCAGCGGCTCACTTGCATGTTTTCCTCAGGTCGCGGCGCATCTTTCGGCATTTTCAAGTGGTCTGGCCCGCACGCTCGCAGGACAATTCGACACGCTCGACGATGTCTGTACCCTGATCACCTCGGCAATTTCCGGCGACGCGCCGCGCTCCATGCGCGAGGGCGGCATTGTCCTCACAGGGTACAATTCCGAAGTCGATCTGCTCCGCACTGCCAAACGCGACGGCAAAAAGTGGATGCTCGATCTCGAAGAAGCCGAACGCGCCCGCACCGGCATCAAGTCGCTCAAGGTAGCCTATAACAAGGTGTTCGGCTACTTCATCGAAGTCACCAACGCCAATCTCCACCTCGTGCCGCCCGACTATATCCGCAAGCAGACCACGTCCAATGCCGAACGCTTTTTCACCGAAGAACTCAAGGACAAGGAAGCCGCCATCACCGGCGCCGAAACGAAACTCAACGATCTCGAATACGAAATATTCTGCGAAGTGCGCGCCCGTGTCGCCGAACGCATACCCGCGATACTCGCGTCCGCGAAAGTGATCGCGAAGCTCGACGCGCTGCTTTCGCTCGCCGACGCGGCGGTTGAGTACGCCTACTGCCGTCCCTCCGTCACGTCGTCTGAACGCGTCGCCATCACGGGCGGACGCCACCCCGTGCTTGATCGCACGCTGCCTGCTCATACATTCGTGCCCAACGACACCAGCCTGTCGTGCGCGGACAATCAGATAGATATCATCACTGGTCCCAACATGTCGGGCAAATCGACCTACATGCGGCAGGTGGCCCTGATCGTGCTGCTCGCGCAGATGGGCAGTTTCGTGCCGTGCGAATCAGCGGAGATCGGCGTTGTCGACCGCATCTTCACACGTGTAGGCGCTGTCGATGACATAGCGCTCGGGCTTAGTACCTTCATGGTCGAAATGGTCGAAACGTCGCTCATACTCAACAATGCCACGCGCGCGAGCCTCGTGCTGCTCGACGAAGTGGGGCGCGGCACCGGCACATCGGACGGCGTCGGCATAGCGTGGGCCGTCGTCGAATATCTGCATGACCGCATCGGCTGCAAGACCCTTTTTGCCACACACTTCAACGAAATGACCCGCATGGCCGAATCATGCCAGCGAGTGAGCAATCTGCATGTGTCGGCAGTCGAAAAAAACGGCGGTATCGTATTTACGCACAAACTGCGCGAGGGCGGCACTGACAGGAGTTTCGGAGTCGAGGTGGCCAGGATGGCGGGTGTCCCGGGTTCGGTCATACGCCGCGCGTCGGAGATCACGTCGGACAGCGGCCTGATAGAGGCTGTCTCCGTGCCGCAAAAGAAGACTTCGCAGCTTTCGCTCATTCCCGATCAGCCGCCGAGCCGCATCGAGGAAATACTGCGCGGTGTAAATCCAGATGAAATTTCGCCGCGAAAGGCGCTCGACCTTGTGTTCAGGCTGATCGAAATGCTTGATGAAAACGCGCAGGGGTGAGGTCTGCAGAGGATATCCCTGCTCCTGAAAAGAGCGGTTGCTGAAAGCCGCAGATCAGACTTTTCGTTCCATGATGAAATATTCGATGAATTGCTCGTTTTTGCCGTCGAAGCGGTATGATAGGCGGCCGGCGAGGCGGCCGTCGGGGAGGACCCGGAGGCGGTCGACGACGCGGCGCATGACTTCGGGGTTTTCTTCGATATCGTAGTTGATGAGTATGTGATCGTCGTGTTTTTCGAGGATGAAGTAGCCGAATGAGAACCCGTTGTCGAGGACGTTGCGGCCCGTGAGGTCGGCGGCGATGGATTTGCGGTGGCCGAGCAGTTGGATGGACAGCCACGGGAACCACGGGGCTTTGACGTAGTGCTCGCCGGTGAGTGATGCGATATCGGGCACCGTGCCTTTTGCGAATAGTTTTTCGATGGATTCAGACATGACGCGCCTCCGTTGTATTCAGGCTTTGATGCTCTTGAGGAGCTTGAGGTAATATTTGAAATTATCGAGTGGTACGTCGGGTGGTACGTTGTGGTCGATGGCTGGGATGTAGCCGCCGTGGCGGAGCATTTCGGGGACTTTGAGCATGACTTCCGCTTCGATGTCCTTGCGGGATTTTGCGAGTACGCGTTTGTCGAGTCCGCCGGCGATGGCGAGGCGCGGGAAGCGTTTGCGGACGTCGAGTATGTCCATGCCTGACTGTACTTCGAAGGGGTAGAGGAGATTGATGCCGACTTCCACGAAGAGCGGGATCACGAGATTGCAGTCGCCGTCGGTGTCGACGATGAAGATTTCGATGCCGAGGTTTTTTGCCTCGTCGATGACGTTTTTGTAGTAGGGTGTCATAAACTGTCTGAAGGTGCGGGGAGAGATGAGTGGGCCGTTGACGAAGCACATGTCTTCCCAGAAGCTGACGAACATGGTGCCGGGGTAGTGCTTTTTGATGCGGCGGATGGTGCCTGTGACGAGACGTTCCCAGGCGGCGGACATGGTGTGGATGAGTTCGGGTGTGTCGTAGTATGCGAGGCTGAGGGCTTCGGTGCCCATGAGGTGGCGGTGAAATCCGTAGAGGCCGCTGCATAATATGCCGGATGGCGCTGAGATGACTCTGGTATAGGCGGATATGGCGTCGTGTACGGGATTGACGCATCGGGCAGGGAACGCGGGGTCGAGGCGCCACTGGAGCGCGCGGAAGTCGTCCATGTTTTTGACTGGTGAGTCGATGTGCATGGGGATGGATGCGGAGCCGTCGGTGAATTCCCTGAAGGTTTTTCCTGATTTGTCGCGGACGATGCGGTGGGTGGTTTCGCGGCTGATGACCTTGCGGGAGAAGAGCGGGAAAAAGCCAGGCTGAAGGTGGTCGCCGGTGGGCATGGGCACCCAGGGCTCGAATCCGAAATAGGGGTAGCCGATGGCTTCGTGGAAGACGTATCCGGGCAGGCCTTCGCCGAGCCACCGCTGGATGGTCTCGGGCCAGAATCCGATTGTGGGAAAGAATACCGGGCGGTCTACTGGTTCGAATCTCACTGTTGCAAGAAATCTCTCACGCTGATTCATGACATGGGCTCCTGAAGGATGTTTGTGACATATCCATTATATCATGGGAAGATGGGGGAATGCTGGAAAGAAACAGATGGAAAGAACAGCCGTCGATGGCGGAGTGGATACCAGTTAACAAAACCCGGGAGATGAGATAAAATGTAGCCTGTACAATAAAACAGAACTTCAATGGTGTGACATGGCATTTCATCTGATAACAGGTAACAGGCTTGAAGAACTCGCCGGACATCTGTGCGGAGTGATCGGCAAAGGCGGCGGGACAGGTGCGGACGCGCTGGCCAGTGACATCGTGATGGTGCAGAGCGGCGACATGCAG
>CAZQSL010000116.1:0-11105 GCA_964595945.1 uncultured bacterium | reverse complement strand
GGGGCAAGGCCTCCATCGTCGGCACCCTTCACAGCCGCCACGCATCTGTCCCTCCCGACACTATCTACAAAAATATCGCCATCACTATCGTCAACAACATGAGCATGATGACCCTCTACTTCTCCGCTCCTGAAGAATCCTGGACCAGTTCCGCCTGTACCGCTCCTGTCGCAGACGTAATCTCTTCACTCTCCCTGTACGGCGAACCTGACCCCCGAGAAGACCGCATGAAGGAAAAACGTGACTATCTCCAGATGCGCGACCTCCGCGATGTGATAGCCGAACTCGGTGGAGCCCCTTCCTCACGCCCCGTGTCATCCGCGGCAAGGCCCGCACAGCCCGAATCCCCCGTTTCCCTCATCCTCAAGCTCTCGAAGTATTCTCCCGAAGAAATTTCCGCTGCCATCGCCAAAGCCTCCCCACGCGACAGGGCAGCGCTCCAGCAGGCTCTCTGCGCCCTCACCGCCTCTATGTCCGTCGCCGCGCAGGACAAATGCGAATGACCTTCTGTAACAGTTCACGGAATACTCGCGGAGAACTTTTTTTATAAAAAAGGTTCTCTGCACCTCTCCATAAACTCCCTATGTTTGGAGTATTCTCTGTTTTACGGGTTACAAGCGGCATATCAGCCGCTTGTAACCCGTAAAAAATGGCTGGAGTATAGCATATAAAGTTTTTCGGTAGAGGTTTGGAGACCCCATTTTTTCAACCCGAATTCGTCATTAGAATTCGGGATTGCTGTCGCAAGAAGGGATGAAATGCAAGGCGCAAGGGGCATTTTTGCAGTGAGCAGTATTCGTCATACGCAAACAAAAAAATGCACCGGCAACACAGCAGTTCGCCCTTATCGCGACTGCCGGATTCGACAATAGCGCACTTTCTATTGACAGATCCGGGTTCAAAAAGGGGGTCTCCATGCTCTTGTCGTGAACGCTTACGACCTTTTTCGCGAGAGACCATTGATTCCCTGAAACCCAGACAGAACAGGATTCTTCGCTTCGCTCATAATGACAGACATTTTTGCGAATCAGTTCAAAGTGCGCGATGTTTGTTGTCAGACTGCATTCATTCTATTTGCCTGCTTTTTGTGGTGTCATTATGAGCGAAGCGAAGAATCCTGTTCTGTTTTGTGCTTCAATCTTTTGACAAGTATCCCTTATACTGAATATCAATAGAAATCCCCTACCACAATATATCGAAGCGACCCGATAGAGCAGCATAGTATCAGTCGGGGATAAACCCAGCCCCTTCGAAAAACAGTCTTGATCTATCCGTGAAATCCGTGTCAAAAAGTCTTTTATTGTTTTCGGATGGTACACCAGATCATCCCGGCAGACCATAACCATACATAGGGAAATTCAATTGATATTTCGTATAACCCGAGCGTCAGCCGCCGATAGAGTTCATGCCTCTGTCACCGCTGCCGGGAGTGAAGCGGCCGGATTCGCCCTTGAGGCGGGCCGCCTCGCGAAAGGCTTCGCGAAGTGCTTCGCCGGCAGCGCCCGACCTGAGAAGTCCGCGCACGTCGACGCTTGCCTTGCCGGCGAGACACGCGAGTATGCTGCCATCGGGAGTGAGGCGCAGGCGGTTGCAGTTGGCGCAGAACCCGTGGGTGACGGGACTGATGAATCCTATGCTGTGATCTGTCCCCCTGATGAGGAAATACCTCGCGGGCTCACTGCCGTTGTCGCCGGAGAAGGCCACGCCGGGCTGGAGCATATCCGCGAGGACGCGTGCCATTTCCTCACGCGGCACGACACGATCGCGCCATTCGCCCGTCTTGACGAAAGGCATGTACTCGATGAATCTGATGGTGACGCCGCGAGCGAGCGAGAAGAGGACGAAGTCGCGGATTTCATCGTCGTTGCGACCGCGCATCACGACGACGTTGACCTTGACGGGAGTGAGACCGGCGTCACGGGCGGCGTCGATACCTTCGAGGACACTCTTGAGGTGGCCGCCCCGGCAGATTTCGCGATAGCGGTCTTCGCGCAATGTGTCGAGGCTGACGTTGACCCTGCCGAGTCCGGCGCGCGCGAGCGCACTGGCGTGGCTGGAGAGCAACTGGCCATTGGTGGTGAGGGAAAGGTCGGTGATGCCGTCGATGTGCGCGAGGCGCGACACGATGGCTGTCACGTCGCCGCGCACGAGGGGTTCGCCTCCGGTGACGCGCACCTTTTCTATGCCTTCGGACACCCCGGCGCGCACCACGCGCTCGATTTCCTCGGCTGTCAGCAATTCGTCCTCCCGTAGAAATACCGCGCCTTCGGGCATGCAATAGACGCACCTCATGTTGCACCTGTCGGTGATCGACAGTCTCAGGTAGCTGATCCTGCGTCCGTATCTGTCTGTTACCGTCCCCTGTGCCACTGCGCGAACCTTCCCTCTTGCCGATGTGTTAGAATAAGTATATATGCAAGCGTTTAACTTTTTAACCCACGGCGCGTCTATACGTTCAACAGTGCTTTGAGACAGCGTTCTGTCCGGGGACACAGCGATGCGGCATATTACACAAACCACAAGACTGGTGGAAATGGACGAAAAGGCGCTGATAGAACGTTCGATGACTGGCGACGCCGAGGCATTCGCGACGCTTGCCGGCAATTACGGCCGTGAGATTTTCACATTTATCTACCGTATGACCGGCAATATACAGGACGCCGAAGACATCGCGCAGCAGTGTTTTGCAAAGGCATTCACGGCTATGGCATCCTTCAGAGGCGACTCGTCGCTGCGCACCTGGCTCTATCGCATCGCATCCAACGAGTGCTCGACATTCATACGCCGCCGACGCCCGGTCGACGAGATCACCGACAATACGGCTCCCCTCGGTGACGATGGCCGCGACTCTGTAGGCCCTGCTGATCTCATCAGGACAGAAACGATCGATGCCGCCGCGAAGGCCATTCTCTCTCTTCCCGAAAAACAGCGCGTCGTCGTCACTCTGCGCATTTACGAAAACCTTTCTTACAGGGAAATCGCCGAAATCTCCGGTATCCCGGAAGAGTCAGCCAAGGTCAACTTCCACTACGGGATCGGCGCAATCAGAAGGAGGCTCAGGGAAAATGGACTCCTGTGAAAAGTATCAGCTTCTCATAACATCATATATCGACAATACCATCACCCCAGAAGGGCGTGCCGGCCTTGAGCGCCACATATCCTCCTGCGCCGCCTGCGCGGCAGAGCTTCGCGACACGCTCGCCACCGTAGCCTTTCTGCACTCTGCTCCCACGCCCATCCCCTCGGCGGCCTTTCTCGACCACATCTCTGCTCCTGCAACATACACCAATCCCTCACGCAAAAATGTCACACCCATCGCCACTCGAAAGACACGCCGCCTCTCGGTCCCGCGCCTCGCTCTCGCCGCATCTTTTTTACTTGTCATCGGCATCTTTTCGCTCATCGCCTCCCCACGCAATCCCCTGGGCAAAACATCTTCGCGGCCCGCCGCGGACAATACTGTCATCGCTTCTCTCCCGGACGCCTACGACTCTTCCATGCTCCTGTCCATCTATACCGACACCTCCGCCGGCATCGCCGTCACAGCGGCCGGCGCCTCTACTCCTTCACAGATCAACACCAGTTCCAGCCACCTCCAATGGCTCGGCACCAGCGTACAGCCTGACTCGGACACAGCCACAGGCATCCTCAAGACCATTGAAAATATCTCCGAAGAAGAAGCCCGTGCTATAATATCCGATATCTGACTGATCCCGAAAGGATGATCGCCATGACCACCACAAAATCACTTCGTCCGGCAGCGGTACGCATGGCGCGCACCATGATCTATATCTGCCTGCTGCTCATGACTGCCGCCCCCGCATTCGCGCGGCATGGCAACCCCGGCTCCGGCGGGCCCGGCGGCCCGTTTGCCGATGCCCCCAACAGGGAAAAACTGCGCAAACGCGTCGAAATGATGATCATCTGGCAAGTCGCCGAGCAGATGGCTCTCCCTCAGGAAACAGAAAAAAAACTTACGGACATCATCAAAACCCATTTCAGGGAAAAATCGGCCATCGTCAAAAAGAGCTTCGAGATATACAAAAAACTCAAAGACGCCCAGTCAGGCAAAACAAAACCAACCGAAAAACAGCTCAAGACACTCCTCGGCCAGCTCGACAAAAACCATGACGACATGAACAGATGCGACGATAAATTTCACGACTCGCTCAAGAAAATCCTGACCGTCGAACAGCAGGCGCGCTTCGCCGTCATCTGGCCGCAGGTACAGGACGACGTCCGCCAGTTCATCGACTCCAAACGCCGCGAAGGCATGGGGCAAGGCAAAAACGCCGCTCCCCAAAAATCCAAATAAGCTCCAGCCCGCACATCCAATCACCGACAAATACGGCAGGTATCCCCACCTGCCGTTTATTATGCACCGCTCAAAAAAGCGCCCCCTGAAAAGATATTTTCCATGAATTACCATATAATGGTTAATAGTCTTCGACAGACCCGCCACTCGCACCAGGGAGCCCCGCATGCAGAAATCACATGTAGCCATCACCAGATGCACATCCTACGACGAAAAAGAAACCGTTACGGCCATCTCCACCCTCATCACACAACTCGGCGGCCTCGGCAAATACATACAACCCGGACAGCACATACTCGTCAAGCCCAATCTCCTCATGGCCGTCCCGCCCGAAAAAGCCTGCACCACACACCCCTCCGTCATGATCGCGCTCATACGCCACCTGCTCGATTTCGGCGTGCGCGTCTCATTCGGAGACCTGCCCGGCGGATTCTACGCAGGCACCACAGCCCGCGTCCACAAAGCCACTCAGATGACCGAGGTCGCCGAAGCCACCGGCGCCACCCTCGTCACTCTCGAACAAGGCGGCTTCAGAGAAGTCTCCGTCTCCGGAGCCCAATTCATGCACACCATCCACGTCCCGAAATTTCTCGACGAAATCGACGCCATCATCAACTTCTGCAAAGTCAAAACTCACATGCAGGCCCGCTACACGGGAGCCCTCAAAAACATGTTCGGCATCGTCACCATGCAAAACCGCATGGAAGCCCACAAACACAGCAAATACCTCGACTTCGCCACCACCCTCGTAGACATATTCTCATACATGCCCCCGGCACTCAACTTCGCCGACGCAATCGTCGGCATGGAAGGAGTCGGCCCAAGCCAGGGCACGCCAGTCTCCCTCAATTATCTCGCCGCATCGCCCGACGCTCTCGCTCTCGACACGATCTGCTGCTCCACCATGGGATTCGACCCCTCCGAAATCGGCACCATCGTCACCGCGCGCAACCGCAATCTCGGCGCGACATCCCTCAACTCCATCCACCTCACGGGCGGCACGATCGAACAATTCAAAAAGAAATGCAAACGCCCCTCCAACGCACTCATGAAAATCCTCGACATCGCCTCCCCACTCAACGAATCCCTCATGACTGTCCGCCCCGTCATCGACACGAAAAAATGCAAAAAATGCGCCACCTGCCACGACGTATGCCCCGCAGCCGCCATCACCAAGTCTCCCTCCTACCTCATCGACAACTCGAAATGCGTACTCTGCTACTGCTGCCACGAACTCTGCCCCCACGACGCCGTCGACCTCCACAAACCACTTGCCGTCCGCATCATCGAACGACTCGGCATCTGACACCATCACGCTCCGGCAAGTGCAGTCCGCCCCTTTTTGATATATAATTTCTTCATAACCGGGCGCCACCGCGCACCCCCGGCAATTCAAACTTAAAGGCTTGTGGCTCACAGAGTTACGCCGCCACGATCCAGACACGCACATGCTCTTCGGCATCCTCATCATACTGCTGCTGATCATCATCAGCGGCCTCATCGCGTATCTCGGCAACAAGGTAGGCCGCCGCGTGGGCAAACGCCGCGTATCCATCTTCGGCCTGCGTCCGAAATACACATCCAACATCATCACCGTCCTCACCGGCGTCGTCATCGTCTCCATCACTCTCGCCATCCTCTTCGCCGTCTCCCAGACCGCGCGCACCGCCATCTTCGACATCCAGCGCATCACCACCCGCCTCAAAACCACCGAAGAAGCCTTCGCCAGAAACAGGTCCCGCTACATCCGCGAAGAAAACAAACTCCGCGGCAACATCGCAAAATATCGCGCAGCCGCCAGAAATAAACAGGCCGAGCTCGACGAAATCCGCGGCGAAATCAATCTCCAAAGCGTCAAACTCCGCACACTCGAGTCGTCCTCGAAAGAAATGGCCGCAAGAGTCACCAGCCTCGAAAAGAAAAAACGGCAGCTCGAAAACGAAATCACCACCCTCACGCGCCAGCACGCCGACTCTATCGGCAAAACCAACAAAGACCTCCTCTTCGGCGACATCATCTACAGGAAAGACCAGCCCCTCGGCCGCATCCGCATCGCTGCCCCAGCGAAAAAATCCGACACTTCCTCCCAGATCATGAAACTTGCCAACGACATCTTCAAAGACGCAATCCTCAGCGGCGCCACTGTCGAAAAAGACGCCGGTGAAATACTTGTCCAGCAGATCACCAGCATCGACAACACCACCCCGAGGCGCGACATGGTCATCGAAGCACGCTCACACACCAACGTGCTCAGCGGCCAGCCCCTCTACATCCGCCTCGCCGTCATCGACGACAGGATCATCTACCGCCGCGGCGAAGTCATAGAACGCGAAATCATCGCAAAAAACCTCTCCCAGACCGAAGTCAACAGCATCCTCGCCCGCATGCTCACCCGCGCCTCGGCCGAAGCCCGCGACAACGGCATGATCCCCGACATCGAAACTGGCCGCATCGGCGTCGTCACCGCAAAACGCTACATGCAGGCCGTTGCCGATCTCACGAAACTCGACCACTCTCACACCGTCGAACTCATCACCACCGATGACATCCACATCTATGGCCGCCTCAATGTAGACTTCAGGCATTCGCCCAACTGACCCGACACGGAGGAACACTCAATGGACAATTTCACCAAAACCCTCTCGCAACTCTCCGCCGACATATCGGCCATGAGCGCCGCATGCGCAAAATCATTCCCCCGCGCACTCGACCTCATCGCAGCCTGCACCGGCGGCATCGCCGTCATCGGCCTCGGCAAGTCCGGCGCCATCGCGTCAAAGCTCGCATCGACCCTCCGCGGCGCGGGCCGCAAAGCCCACTCTCTCAGCCCCTCCGACATCTTCTACGAAGGCGGCATCTCTCTCTCTCCCGAAGACATCGCCATCGTCGTATCCAGCAGCGGCGCTTCAGACGAAATCCTTCGCATACTCCCCATCCTCAAATCATCAAAAACAAAAATCATCGCCCTCACACCCATGACCCGCAGCCCCCTCGCCCTCGCAAGCTCTGTCGTCCTCAACACCGCTCTCCCTCACGACGACAACGACCGCGCCGCAGGCTTCACATCATCTCTCACCGCACTTGCCATCGGCGATCTCCTCGGCATGGAGCTCATGGCCGCCGCCAAATCGCACAAAAGAAAACCCGCCGCCGCCACCGGCCAGCATACCGTCCGCGACATCCTTTCCCAAAAATCCGCCAACCCCGCCGTCCCCGGCGACACCATCTTCAAAGACGCTCTCATCACTCTCACATCGCGCGGCCTCGGCGCCATCAGCATCACCGACGACTCCGGCAAACTCACAGGCATCCTCACCGACGGCGATGTCCGCCGTCTCCTCCAGCGCTCCCAGGGCTCTCTCACCAACCTGTTCCTCACCAACGTCGACTCCCTCATGACAAAAAATCCAAAACGCGTCCAGGCCACCACATCTCTCTCCGACGCTCTCGCATACATGGAAGACAACGCCGTCACCGTCCTGCCCGTCACCGACGCAAAAGGCGCGCCCCTCGGCATGATCCATCTCCACGACCTCGTACAGTCAGGACTCCTCGGACGCTACCCGCAGCCCCCGGCTCCCACAATTAAAACTGCCGCAAAAAAATAACACCCGCACGACTATATTTCCCGAAAAGGCGCGGAGGGTTTTCCCCTGTTCCCCTCCGCGACAAAACCTTTGCAGCCAAAATCCACCACCATCACAAAACTAACCCTCTGCATCATCCTCGCCGCCATCGCATTCGCTGTCTACTCCAACACACTGCGCAACCCCTTCGTCTACGACGACCTCGTACTCATCGAAGGCAACGCCGCTCTCGAACAATCCTCCAGCTACAGAAAACTATTCACCAAAGAATACTTCGACATCTCCGGCGAACGCTCCTACCGGCCAGTAGCCACAGCACTCTCGATCACCGATGCCGTCCTGGGCGGCCGCGCCCCGGCGATCTTCCGCGCCACCAGCGTCGCCGTCCACTCGACAGCCACCGCCGCCGCGTTTCTCCTCGCGCTCGAAGCAGCAGGCGCCGTCGCCGCTCCATTCGCCGCCGCGCTCCTCTTCGCCGTCCACCCGCTGCTCACCGAGGCCGTCAACGGCAGCTCATTCATCGAAGACCCGCTCTCCGCGCTCTTCCTCTTCATCTCCCTCACACTCTACATCCGCTACCGCAAAAAAGGCGGCGCAGCGAAACTTGCCGCAGCCGCCATCACGGCCCTCGCCGCCATGTTCGCAAAAGAATCAGCCGCCATACTCCTGCCGCTCGCCATTCTGTGGGAAATCCTCTACGCCCGCAGAAAAAACCTCACCGGCGGCGCGCTACCCGCACTTGCCGCCATCACTCTCGCCACCACCGCATTTCTCATAATCCGCTTCGCACTCATGACCAACCCCGCCTCAGGCGCATCACCCGTCTACCCGGGCGGCACTCTCGCAGGCACCATCCCCATGATGGCCGAAGCATTTCTCACATACCTCAGACTCTTCTTCATGCCGGCACGCCTCAGCATCGAACACTGTCCCACACCCCACGCGTACACCGACGCCATCGTCATCGCCTCGGCCCTGTGCCACATCGCGCTCCTTGCCTTCGCCATCTCGCTCATCCGCAGCGCACGCGCCGCCGCATTCGGCATATTTTTCTACCTCATATCACTCGGCCCCATCTCCAACATCGTACCCTTCGGCGCAGCCATGGCCGAACGCTACATGTACCTCCCCGCTTTCGGCCTCTGCCTCGCCGTCGCTTCAATCTTCACCGACATATTCGCGGACACAAAAGGCGTGTCGCCCAAAAACAGCCGCCTCGCCCGCGTCGCCGGCTATGGATTTCTCATCGCCATCGCCGCCATGTTCGCCTCAGCCACCATACAGCGCAACACCGACTGGCGCTCACCGCTCAAACTCTGGGAAGGCGCCGCCGCCACATGCCCCGGCAACTCACGCGCACGCGGCAGCTACGGACGCGAACTCCTCAAGGCCGGACGCAACACCGAAGCGCTCGAACAACTCCACGCCGCCATCCAGATCGACCCGCGCCACTACGAGCCATGGCTCTCCCTCGGCGCCGCCTGCATCAATCTTCGCGACCTGCGCTGCGCGCGCTACGCATACGAAAATGCCCTGAGGGTTCACCCATCGAACGATGTAAGGTATAATCTTGCATTAATGTGGATGCAGGCAGGACAACCCGCACGCGCCATCCCGTACCTTGTAGACGCACTCAGGCAACAGCCCCGCTGGACCGCAGCACGCTACCTCCTCGCCAATTCTCTCCTCGCCTCCGGCCGCACCAGCGAAGCTGTAAAAGAATATGGCAACGTCCTTGCCGCAGAACCGGACAATATAAATGCAATGGGTAATCTCGGCGTCGCACTCATCGAGTCAGGCGACACGCGCGGAGCTGAAAAAATCTTCCGCTCGATACTGTCGAAAGACCCCCAAAACAAACCGGCAAGAAAAAATCTTGAACGTCTGGCAACTCTAAGCGATAATACCAGTCAACGCCGGTGACAATTGGCGCAATTGCCGTTCACTCGATACGGTAAAAAAATATCTTTCCTTTATCGAGGAAATATAGTAAATTCATCCTCGGAGGTGTCTCATGGATAAGGAACTGGTGATCTCGAACATTTACCTCAGGGCAGTACTGCCTCTGCTTGAGGAAGTCGTGAAATACGACCCGGAAGCGAAAAAAATCGCGGCCAGTATCAAAGGCACAATCATGTTTCACGTGAGCGGCGGCCCCGCCACCACAATCTCCTTCAAAGGCGGCGCATGCGAAGTCATGCCGAAAGCTGTCACTCTGCCCTCACAGGGCCTCTGGTTCTCCACCCCTGCAAAACTCAACAGAATGTTCGAGGGAGACAAAAAAGTCATTCCCCTCCCCTGGCCACTCCCCAACATGGGCCTCATCAACAAATTCACCAAACTGTCCGACAGGCTCAATGTCTACATGAAACCGACAGAACAGCTCCTCAAGGACCGCAAAAACTTCGAGTTCTGCGTCGAACTCATGATGCTCGCAGCCCTCTACGGCGCACGCGAAATCGCCAACAACGATCCCACCGCCGCCAAAACCGCCAGCTCCATCATCAAAGGGCCCATCGTCATGGACATCGCGGGCGGCCCCGCAGCCTACATCCAGAAAGGCGACGATGGAAAATTCTCCACCGGCAAGGGCAGACCAGCCGGCATCCCCCTCGCGAAACTCGCCCTCAAAGATTATGAGACAGCCTACAAACTCTTCAACAACAAACTCGACGCCAATGTGGCAGTCGGTCTCGGCGAAGTCAAACTCCAGGGCTATCTGCTCATGATCGACAATCTCAACATCATGCTCGAAAAGCTCCAGAAATACGTAGCCGCCTGACCTGCCCCACCATATACGAATCCCACAGGGAGGAGAGTGTCATACACTCCTCCCTTTTCGCGTTCCCCGGCAGGTGACTGGAGACAATCGTTAATATGAAATATCAATTGGACCCGAATTCGTCAATAGAATTCGGGGTTGAATTTCCCTATGTATGGTTATGGTCTGCCGGGATGATCTGGTGTACCATCCGAAAACAATAAAAGACTTTTTGACACGGATTTCACGGATAGATCATGACTGTTTTTCGAAGAGGCTGGGTTTATTCCCGCCTGATACAAGGCTGCTCTATCGGGTCGCTTCGATAAATTGTGATAGGGAATTTGTAAGCGTTCACGACAAGAGCATGGAGACCCCCTTTTTGACAAAATGGGGTCTCCAAACCTCTACCGAAAAACTTTATATGCAATAGTCCAGCCAT
>CAZQSL010000115.1:0-11151 GCA_964595945.1 uncultured bacterium | reverse complement strand
GCCGCGCCAGGCAGATTTCCGGCGGTGAGGCCCGCCGCGTGGCGCTCGCCCGCGCTCTCGCTCTCGACCTCGATGCACTGCTGCTCGACGAGCCGACGGGCAGTGTCGATGTCGACAATACCGAGATCATCGAGGACATCATCAAAAATTCGGCCTCGACGGGCAATACCACCGTCATCTTTTCGACTCACAGCCGCAGACAGGCCGAACGTCTCGCCGATGTATGCGTCATGATGACAAACGGCCACCCAGGCCAGCCGCCCAAACCCTTGCCGCTCGCGCCGGCCCCCTGATGTGCGGGAGTCCGCCAGCAATTTTTTTCCGGTTCGGATTAATGAATAAATGATGATTGTCTAATATCATTAATGTTTATCCCGTATTCCACAATAGGATCCGGGGGGAGGATTATTTGCAACACCAGCCGGATACACGGTCCGGCAAAGGAGATCACAACCATGCACAAGCCTTTCCATGTCAGAATGCTGGTCTCGGCCACACTCGCAATAGCGCTCATGACGGGCGCTGTAGCAAAAGGAGCGGAATTGAAAAATCAGCCATCACTGTCATCAGATGTCGCACCCGCGCAGAAAACGGTGCTCGACAACGGACTCACCATCATCACGAAAGAAATCCACACGTCACCTGTCGTGTACTTCAGCGTGTGGTACAACGTCGGCGCTCGCAACGAATACACCGGCGCCACCGGCATCTCGCACATGCTCGAACACATGATGTTCAAGGGCACATCGACATTCCCCGTCGCCGGCGAAACCGACAAGCTCGTGCGCCGTATCGGCGGCATCGGCAATGCCGGCACCAGCAACGACTATACCGTCTACTACGAAACTGTCCCCGCGGGCATGGAGTCAGTCGCCCTCAGGATCGAAGCCGACCGCATGCACAACGCTCTCCTGCGCGACGAAGACCTCCAGTCAGAGCGCAACGTCGTCATGGAAGAGCGCATCATGCGCAACGAAGACAGTCCCACCGGCCTCTACTGGGAAGAGCTCGACGCCACCGCCTTCAAGGTACATCCCTACGGCTGGCCCGTCATCGGATGGATGGACGACATCAAGGCTTATTCCCAGGACAGCATCCGCGATTACTATAAAAGCCACTACGCACCCAACAACGCTTTCATCGTCGTCTGCGGCGACTTCAGGACCAGCGAAATACTCAAGACCATACGCGACGCATTCGGCCCCATAAAACCAAGCGACCTCAAGCCCGCGCGCAAGATCGCCGAACCCCCTCAAATGGTCACCCGCAGCGTCGAATACCACACCGACAAGACCAACCTCGCCTATGTCAATTACCTCTATCACGTCCCGACCTACGGCGACCCCGACAGCCCCGCGCTCGAACTCCTCGCCTACATCCTCTCCAGCGGCCGCCAGTCACGCATGTTCCGCGAATTCGTCGAATCAGGCATCGCCAGCAACGCCGACGCTATCGACGCCACCAATGCCGACCCCTATCTCTTTTACTTCGACATCGAAGTCCTCCCGGGCATCGCTCTCACCGAAATAGAATCCCGCCTCGACAAACTCATCGAAAACATCAAATCCGAAACAGTCTCCGAATCCGAACTCCAGCGCGCCAAAAACCGGTTCCGCGCCGACACCATCTTCGGCGCCCAGAGCACATCGAGCTACGGCCGCCAGCTCGGATGGTTCGAGATCGCTACCGGCGACCACGACTTCCTCGACAAATACCTCGCCGACATCGACAGGGTGACGACAGCCGACATACAGCGCGTGGCCCGGAAATATCTCGTGCCTGCCAATCTCACACGCGGCCGCCTCATCCCTGAAACACCCGAATCGGGCGGCGCGGGCGACGGCGCTCCATCCTCGCCCGAATGGCTGCTCCAGCAGTCCCGCGAATACAATTATTCCGGCAAACCCGCCTCCTCAAAATCCAGCGCGAAAATCGCAATCCCCGAAAAATTCCCCCAACTCAAATTCGCGGAAAAAGCCACCCGCACCGTCCTCGACAACGGACTCACCCTACTGGTCTATCCCAACACCGCATTCCCCACCGTCAAAGTCTACGGCCTCGTCAAGGGCGCCGGCTCATACGCCGACCCCGACGCCCGGTCAGGTCTCGCGAAACTCACCGCCATGTCCCTTCGCCGCGGCTCCAGAAAATTCACTTATGACCAGATCAACGAAGCCCTCGAATTCACCGGCGCGGAAATCGGATTTTCCGCCGGCAACGAACAGCTCGTCCTCGACGGCAGCTTCCTCACTAAAGACTTCACCAACGGCATGGATATGCTCGCCGACATGCTTATCAATCCCACATTCCCCGAAGAAGGCGTCGTGATCGACCGCGGCGTCGCCTCCGCTGACGCATTCGAAGCCACCCGCGACCCCCGCTCGATGGCATGGCAGGCATTCGTCGAATCCTACTACGGCAAACATCCCTACAGCCACCCCGTATTCGGCATCAGGGACGAAATCGACAAACTCACGCCGGCCGACCTCGCACAATTCCACGCTGCCACCTACAGCCCCGACCGCACCATCATTGCCGTCGTCGGCGACATCGACCCCGCAGCCGCTGTCGAAACGGTCAGAAAATACTTCGCCGGATGGCAACAAAACCCCTCCGGCAAGCTCGAAGTCCCACCCGTCACGGTACCTAAAAACGGTGTCGCAGTCAATGCGAAGATCATGCCCGAAAAAAGCCAGAACGTATTTTTCATGGGCGGCCCCGCCCCGCGCCCCGAGGCTCCAGACTATGTCGCTTTCGACATCATGTCGGATATCCTCGCCGGCTCCGATCTCACTTCACGCCTCTACACCGCCATCCGCGAAAAAGAGGGCCTTGTCTACTATGTCTATGGTTACGACCTGCCAAAAAGCACCGCTTCCACTTTCCAGATCGTCGCGGGCGTCAGCCCGGCCAACATCGCTCGCACTGTCGAACTCGCCCGCCGCGAGATGGCTGCCATCGCCTCCACCCCCGTTTCGGATACCGAACTCGAAGACGCGAAACGATTTGCCATCGGCAAGCAGCTCATTTCTCTCGAAACCAACGGCCAGATCGCAAAAACTCTCGTGGACATCGAATATCAGGGCATGGCACTGTCATTCATCGACTCGCTACCCGCACGCATCGCGGCACTCACCACAAGCGATATTCAGGCTGCCGCGGCAAGGTATTTCGACCCGCACAATGTCACTATCGGAGTGGCCGGCCCGGAAGCAGTCATTGCAAAGTGACTACTACGGTAGGACATAAATTCTGGAGTAACGGATGAACAACAACCTATTCGGAGTCATCATGGCTGGCGGCCGCGGATCGAGATTTTGGCCCCGCAGCCGCAAAAAGAACCCCAAACAGCTCCTCAACATCGTCGGCTCCCACACCATGATACAGGACACCGTCAACCGCCTCGACGGCGTGATCCCACTCGAAAACATCTATATCATCACCAACGGCCTCCTCCGCGACGAGATCATCCGCCAGGTGCCAGGCGTGCCCCCCGACCAGATCGTGGCCGAGCCCGTCGCCCGCAGCACTGCTCCCTGTATCGGCCTCGCGGCGGCCATTATCCACAGACGCTGCCCCTCGGCGGTCATGGCCGTTTTCGCCGCCGATCACCTCATCGGCGATGTCGAGCAATATCAGAAAGACCTGCTGCTCGCCACTGACATTGCCGGTCAGCAACATGCCCTCGTGACCTTCGGCATCAAGCCCCTCAAGCCCGACACTGGCTTCGGCTATATCCAGGCCGGCGATCAGATACACGGCAACGGCACTTCTGTACGCAAGGTGTTGCGCTTCGTCGAAAAGCCAGACGTCGGACGCGCAGTCCAGTTTTTTCACGATCCAGACTATTTCATCAACAGCGGCATGTTTGTATGGCGCGTCGATGACATCATCGGAGAAATCGTCAAATACCTCCCCGAAATGCGAAAAGGTCTCGAACGCATCGAGAAAAATTACGGCACCCCCTTCGAGTTCAAGGCCATAGGCGAAGAGTTCCCGAGATTCCCCTCCATATCCATCGACTACGGAGTGCTCGAACGCTCCGGCCGGGTGGCCGTCGTGATGGCCGGATTTACATGGAGCGACATCGGCAGTTGGGACTCACTCTACGACGTATGGCCCCAGGACGAAAACGGAAATGTCAACATAGGTAGAAAAATGTCCTATGATTCTCACGGCACTCTTATCTACAGCCCCAAAAAATTCGTCGCCGCGATCGGCGTCAGAGACATCATCATCGTCGAGACCGAAGACGCCCTCCTGGTGTGCGGCCGCGACCATGCCCAGAAGGTCAGCGAAGTGGTCGAATACTGCCGCAAAAATAAATTGGAAGAATATTTGTAAGTTCGCGCGCACAGGTATAAAATCTATACCCATCATTAACTTGGGGCATCGGAAATCGCCGGTGCTGCTTAAAGAAAGGAAGGGGTGTTGACATGATTGTAGGAGTACCCAAGGAAATCAAAGTTGAAGAGTATCGTGTTGCAATTACACCAGCGGGAGTAAGGGCTTTCGTCGACGCTGGCCACAAGGTTATCGTCGAAACAAAAGCAGGCGAAGGAAGCCAGATCAGTGACGCCGAATATCAGGCGGCAGGCGCGGAAATCGTCGCGGGCATCGCCGATGTATACGGCCAGGCCGACATGGTGATCAAGGTAAAGGAACCCATCGAGGCAGAGTACGGCCTTATCCGCAAAGGCCAGCTCCTGTACACCTATCTGCATCTCGCAGCCGACGAAGAACTCACCAAAGTCCTCCTCAAAAGCGGCGCCACCGGCGTTGCCTACGAAACAGTCAAAGCAGCCGACGGATCACTCCCCCTGCTTCGCCCCATGAGCGAAGTCGCCGGAAGGCTCGCAGTGCAGGTCGGCGCGCATTTCCTCGAAAAACGCAACGGCGGACGCGGCGTCCTCCTCAGCGGCATCCCCGGCGTACCCCCGGCCGAAGTCGTCGTCATCGGTGCCGGCGTAGTCGGTCTCAATGCCGCAAAAATGGCTGTCGGCCTCGGCGCCCACGTCACTGTCCTCGATATCAACACCATGGCTCTCCGCCACGCCGATCAGGTGCTCGACGGCCGTGTCATGACCATGAAATCCTCAAGCGCCGCCATCGAAAAGGCCGTCGCCTGGGCAGACCTCGTCATCGGAGGCGTCCTCGTCACCGGCGCCCGCGCTCCCAAACTTGTCACCAAGGCCATGATCAAAAACATGAAAGCAAAATCTGTCATCGTCGACGTCGCCATCGACCAGGGCGGCTGCTTCGAGACAAGCCACGTCACCACTCACACCGATCCCGTTTTCTACGTCGACGACGTCCTCCACTATTGTGTCGGCAACATGCCAGGCGCTGTACCCCGCACATCCACCTTCGCCCTCACCAACGAAACTCTCTCCTATGGCCTCGAACTCGCCAACAAGGGATTCGAAAAAGCCATCGCCGAAAGCCCCGCTCTCATGGCCGGCGTCAACATCTACGACGGCAAGTGCTACTATCCCGGCGTCGCCCAGGCCTTCGGCCTCGAATGCCATTCCTTCTGATTTTCTCTCATTCATATCGGCTCACTGACGGGCGGATTGTCTCCGCCCGTTTTTTATTTCTCACAAAATGTATTACAATCATATACGCTGCATACCAACCTATCTGAAAGGCTCCTCTCATGGCCAACGACAGAGATATCGCATCCAAACCAGCCAGCGAAAGACCTCCGGTCTCCATCCGCTCGAAAATCACTTCCATTTCATCTGAAAAATTCCGCGAAGTCCCGGTCGAGGGCTTCAACCTCTCCGTAGAATTCGACCGCGTCACCCAAAACGGCGCTTTCGTCGAAATATGGTTCAACTACCGCGTCGAATACCAGCCGGAGCTCGGCTACGTCGCGATGAAAGGCGTAATGCTCTTCGACGTCGGCGAAGAGGCCGCCTTCAGACTCACCGGTTACTACGAGCGCCACAAGGCTTTCGAACAGCCCTGGCTCGACATGATGATCGGCAACATCAACTACAAATGCAGCATGGACTCCGTCATCGCCGCACGCCTCCTCGATCTCCCCTCCCCGGTCATGCCGCCACGCATTTCCTTCGCCAACTCTGCCGCCGCTCCACCTCCCGAGCAGTCCGAACCCCAGAAAAAATCACGGCTCACAGTCCATCCTTCCGCGCCTCCCAATCCCCCTGCCGCTTCGCCGGCTTCGAAATTCGCTCAGTCCAACCCATTCTCCACCCCCAAGCCGCCCTTCAAAAAATAGCCGGCTCCACTCGCAACTGCTTTCCCCCAGACCGGAACACATCGCGCGGCTCGCTGTCTAACATTCTCATACAATGCCCGGAGGCTTGCCATGAAAAGAACCGTCCGCCTGTTTGTCCTCGGCCTGCTGTTTTCCATCGCACTCTTCACCGACTCGAAACTCTTCGGCCGCGACGAGGTCTATTTCTATCTCCACATGCCGCAGGAATGGGCTGCCTCCGGCGAAATATCCGCCTCCCTCTCAGGCAACAGCCCCGAAGATGTCCGGCTCGCACTCTACAAAGTCGATGTCCGCGACATCCTCGCCGAAAACGAAAAACTCAAGGACAAACCCCGCGACGACTCCGAAGACTCCGGCGCACCCTACATTTCCTCCGACTCACCCCTGCCTCCGTCCAATCTCGATCGCGCCGTCAAAGTACGCGAGTGGACCATCAAGGTCAAAAAGGAAAAGGACCAGAACTGGTATCATCAGGACCTCCCCATCGAAAATCCCGGCAGCGGCACCTACTTCCTCTACGCCACGGCGGCAGGCAAAAAAACAGCCGTTTTCTTCAATGTCACCGACATCGCCGCCATCTCGAAATCGACCGGCAGCGACCTCCTCGTCTATGCCGTCGACAAAAAAACGGGCGCACCCCTCAAGGACGCCCAAGTCTCGATACTCAGGGAAAACGGCGAAACAGCCGCCTCCAGAAACACCGGCAGCGACGGCATCGCACAACTTTCCGCCAAAAGCAATTCCGACGACCGCCCACTCATCGTCGAGCACCGCGGACACGTCGCCCTCCTCAATTTCTACTCCTACATCAGCGAAAACACAGTCACTTACATCTACACCGACCGACCCATCTACCGCCCCGGCCAAAAGGCGCATATCAAAGGCATCTTCCGCGCCGAAAACGGCTACAAATACGACCTCCCCGCCGCCTCCACCGCCGCCGTCCAGCTCCGCGATCCAAAGGGCAACGTCGTCCTCGACGAAGAAATCCCCATCACGGATTTCGGCTCCTTCGCTCTCGACTACGACATCGCAGACGACGCGCCGCTCGGCTATTTCTACATCTCGGCCACCATCGACGGCAAACACGGCAGCGCCGGCTTTCCTGTCGAAGAATACCGCAAACCCGACTACCTCATCACTCTCACTCCCGAAAAATCATGGATCATCTCCGGCGGCTCCGCATCGCTCACTCTCGACGCAAAATACTTCTTCGGCGAACCCCTCAAGGACGCCGATGTCAAATACTCCGTCTACACCGATTCCATCAACGACTACCACCCCTTCAACAAAACAGACAGACGCTATATCCACGACAGCTACTATCCCGGCCACAGGAGCCGCACCCCCCTGCTCGAAGGCACCGGCAAGACCGGCTCCGACGGACGCATGACCATCACTATCGACAAAACCGCCGTCACCGCCGACACGCATTTCACCGTCGAAGCCCGCGTCGCCGACAAGGGCCTCCGCGAAGCCTCCGCATCCACCACCTTCACCGTCTACTTCGCCGCATTCGACATCTCCGTCGATTCCGATCTCTATTTCGTTTCGCCCGGCAAACCTGTCACCACCACTTTCAAAACCACTTCACACGACAACCTCCCAGTCTCATCCCCACTCACGGCACGCATCATCCGCCACACATGGTCGAAAAAAACCGGCAGCGAAACCACCGAAGTCCACACGGCCAACCTCGAAACCTCCCCCTCCGGCGAAGCCACTCTCGAATACTCTCCCGCCGACCCGGGCTACTACACCGTAGAGGCATCAGCCACTGACAATAACGGCCGCGCCGTCTCCGGCAGGGACTATTTCTATGTCGCGTCCGCCTCTTCCCGCTTCGCCTACTCATTCGGATCGACCATCCTCATCGTCGCAGACCACAACGAATACGAACCCGGCGACACCGCTCACATCATGATCGCCACCACACTCAAAAACGCCTACGCTCTCGTCACCGCCGAAAGCCTCGAAATCCTCGAACGCGAAGTCATCCCCCTCGAAAACGGCGCCACCGCTTTCGATCTCATCATCGACAAACGGTTTTCTCCCAACATCGACCTCGTCGTCACCATCATCAGCGACAACCAGTTGCACGAAGAACGCATCCCCATCTCCGTACCACGCAAAGACAAGATGCTCACCCTCGAAATCACACCCGGCAAACCCGTCTACAAACCCGGCGAAACCGCCACCCTCAAAATCTCCACCCTCGACGATGACGGCGACCCCGTCCCCGCCGAACTCTCCCTCGGCATCGTCGACGAAGCCCTCTACTCCGTCGCCCCCGAGTCGACACAACCCATCACACAAGCCTTCTACGGCACCCGCTACAACCGCGTCAACACACGCAATTCCTTCTACTTCCACTTCCCCTGGATATACGGCAAAAACGGAGCCGCCATGCTCGACAGCCTCGCGGCGCCCGCCCCCTCTTCTCAAACGGCAGCACGCGGCGACATGAAAATGGCCATGAAGGAAGAAGCAGCCGGCATCGCAACGGGCGAAGGCAACGGCATCGGCAATGAAGTCCAGCCTGTCATCCGCTCGGAATTTCCCGACACCGCCTACTGGCGCGCCGACGTCACCACCGGCCCTTCCGGCGAAGAAGAAATCTCTTTCACCGTCCCCGACACTCTCACCACCTGGCGCGTCACCGCACGAGGCGTCACCACCGACACAAAGGTCGGCCAGACAGTCGCCACCTTCCTCGTCAAACAAAACATCATCGTACGCATGCAGGCCCCGCGTTTCTACACCGAAGACGACGAAGTCACCCTCAACGCCGTCGTCCACAACTACCTCGACTCTCCCAAAAAAGTCCGCGCCCTCATCAATGTAAAAGGCCTGCGCCTGCTCGAAAAAAATGAAAAGACCATCACCATCCCGGCCGGAGGAGACAAGTCCGTCGAATGGCGCGCCGTCGTCGAAGACCCCCAGGAAGCCTGGCTCACCGTCAAGGCCCTCACCGACGAAGAATCGGACGCCATGCAGGTGCGCGTGCCAGTCCTCCCGCACGGCGTCGAAGAGTCCGTCTCCGCTGTCGGCGAAGTCAGCAGAGACACCACTTTCTCACTCAAACTCCCCGACGGCTCGAAAGACAAGACCGTCCCCGGCACCGAAAAGGCACGCGTCACCATCTCGCCATCCCTCGCGGGCGGCGTCTTCGACTCACTCGAATACCTCGCCGGCTACCCCTACGGCTGCGTCGAGCAGACCATGAGCCGATTCCTCCCAGACATCGCTGTCGCCGAAGCCTTCACCGCCGCAGGCAAAGCGCCCGCCGGCAAACTCACCGAACTCCCCGACATGATCAGGGCCGGCATCAAACGCCTCGCCGACTACCAGCACGCCGACGGCGGCTGGGGCTGGTGGAAGGACGACGACACCGATCCATTCATGACCGCCTATGTCGTCATGGGGCTCACCCGCGCGCGATCCGCCGACTACAGCGTGCCCGACGGCATGATCAGCCGCGGCACATCTGCTCTCAAAACCATGCTCGCCCACGACAACATGGGTGCCCGCGGCTACGACGCCGTCACCATCGCCGACAACCGCGCCTATATGGTCTACGCTCTCGCCATCGCCGGTGAAAAATCCCCCGAAGCCGAAAAACTCCTCGCCGGCAAGTCAAAACTCTCCATCTACGGCAAGTCCGCTCTCGCCATCGCACTCGCAAAACAGGGCAACACAAAAGGCGCGGCCATCCTCGCCGCCGACATCGAAAAAGCCGCCACCATCACCGCCCAGACAGCCTCGTGGCGCGGACGCACCGCACGCTATTCCTGGACGGACAACGAAATCGAAAATACCGCGTTCGCTCTCACCGCACTCATGGCCGCCGCCCCAAAAAGCACTCTCATCCCCAAAGCCGTCCGATACCTCAACACCAACAAACGCGGCGACCGCTGGTACTCCACAAAAGACACGGCCCTCGCCGTCATGGCCATCATCGAATATGCCACAGCCTATGAAACCGCAGCGCCGGACATCAAGTACGACATCTACATCAACGGCAAAAAAACCGCCTCCGGCTCATTTTCTAAAGACGACATGTTCAGCAAGGGCGCATCCTTCGACATCCCATCCGCCGACCTCAGAAAAGGCGCCAACAAAATCCGCGTCGTCTCCTCCGGCAAAGGCAGACTCTACTATCAGGCCACCGCCACCTATTTCAAAATCCCCCTCAGGGGCGGCCTCACCGGCCATGACAACGGATTCAGGGTCCGCCGCTACTACTCGTGGGACCGCGAAGGCAACAAACGCCTCTCCCCCGGCACCATCCTCAAATCCGGCGACGTCATCTGGTCACACTTCTCGGTCAAACCCGCCGGCCGCTACGAATATGTCATGCTCGAAAACTACCTGCCGAGCGGATTCGAAATCGACAAGCTCAACCTCGAAAACCGCCCCAAGTGGTGCACACTCAAATCCGGCGGCTGGTGCTGGTATAACAATATGGAAATCCGCGACGAAAAAGTCCTCATGTTCTTCAGCTATATGCACGACGACACCTACACGTTCTCAGTACCGATCCGCGCCGAAGTCCCGGGGGCTGTCACCGCCATGCCATGCCGCGCATCCATGATGTACTTCCCCGAAATCAGCGGCGCTTCCGACGAGGCAAAATTCAAAGTCGTCAGACCGCCCGCCGAATAATCTACCGCCAACCCGTCACAATACACCAGAGGCCGGGCTACACATACCCGGCCTTTTTCCCAAATTGCGCAATCGATCCGGCATCCGGTCACACCGGATTTTTTCTTTCGAGAAACGACAGAAAAATGGGCCTTTTTGATATTGGACGGGGGCTCCGTACCCCGCCGTGTTTTAACCCGAATTCGACATTATACTGAATATCAATAGAAATTACCTACCGCTGTGGGTAGCACAATGAAACG
>CAZQSL010000114.1:0-11191 GCA_964595945.1 uncultured bacterium | reverse complement strand
AGATGCTAAGGTTATATTGTGACAAGCCCTAAGGGTTTCTCAAAGTTACTGCTACATCGTGCTGCGAGCCGCGATAGGGAATTAACATTGATATTCAGTATAATCACGGGCAAATTCAAACAATAGTTCATTTATTCAGGGGAATAATAGATAATTAGGGTTCAATATCCGGGCAACGAAAAAGGGGCACTTTGAGAGTGCCCCCATGAAATCCTGTAGCATATCTGGCATGGCTATGATCAAGCAGGCTTGTGCTGCTGCGGAGCATTGCCCGAAGGAGCGGTGGCGGACCTGCGTGGCCGCTGATTGTCGCTGAAAGGGTTGCGGCCGGATTTCCCGGACTGGTTGAAACCCTTCTTGGGTGTTCCCCCTCCGGGCCGGCTGTCAGTGCGGGATACTGTGGCGCTGGCAGTTTTTTGAGTGCTGTATACGCCCGTGTTGCTTTCAGCGGTTTTCGTAGAATTTGCATGTTTATTTGCAACTTCTGTTTTTTTGCCATAAGCTCCGGTGCCTTCGGTCCGTTGGCCATAACCGCCGGGGCGTTCAGTTCTCGTGCCACAACCGTAGCTGCTGCCGCCGAATGATTTTGAGCCGTAAGGTGCCCCCCCCCGTTTTTTGAACTGTTTTCCCTGATTGCCAGAAGATTTCTGGACATAGAGGCTTGCCGGTTGTTCGTAAGGGTGGCCCTCTTCGAATCTGATTTTTGTTTTGAGGAGTCGTTCGATAGCGAAGAGATAGTTTTTTTCGGAAACGTCGCAGAAGGAGATTGCGATGCCGGAAGCGCCGGCGCGGGCCGTGCGTCCGATGCGATGGACATAGTTTTCGGGTTCGTTGGGGAGATCATAGTTGATGACATGGGTGACATGGTCGACATCGATGCCGCGGGCGGCGATGTCTGTAGCGACGAGGGCGCGGATGCGGCCACGTTTGAAGTTGTCGAGGGCGAAGCGGCGTGCGCTCTGCGTCTTGTTGCCGTGGATCGAGTCGACGCGGATACGGTGTTTTTCGAGGGTCTGAGCGACTTTGTCAGCGCTTGCCTTGGTGCGCGTGAAGATGAGGACTCGCTCGAATTCGGGGTTTTCCATGAGGAATGTGAGGAGGAATTTTTTATCGCCGCCAGCGACGTGGTAGAGCGACTGGTCGATGAGGTCGACAGTGGAGCAGGGGGGGGCGACCGCGATAGAGAGTGGGTCTTTAAGGATGCCGTCAGCGAGACTGGTGATCTCCGGTGGCATGGTGGCTGAGAAAAAGAGGGTCTGGCGGTTGCGCGGGAGGAGTTCGACGATGCGTTTCACATCGGTGATAAAACCCATGTCGAGCATCAGGTCGGCTTCGTCGATGACGAACATTTCGAGAGCGCTGAAGTTGATGCGTCCCTGCCATGTGAGATCGAGGAGTCTGCCTGGAGTGGCGACGAGGATGTCGACTCCGCGCTGTAGTGCGGCTACCTGTGGGTTTTGGTTGACGCCGCCGAAGGCAGTGGTGACACGGAGTGACATGTTGCGTCCGTAGGCAACGAAGCATGCGGCGATCTGCGCGGCGAGTTCGCGGGTTGGGGAAATCACGAGTGCCCGGAGTGGCCGTTTGCCTTTCGGCAGTGGTGTTTCGGCGAGTTTCTGGAGTATGGGAAGGGCAAAGGCTGCCGTTTTGCCGGTGCCTGTGCGTGCGCTGCCAAGGATGTCTTTTCCTGCGAGGATGTGGGGGATAGCCTGCTGCTGGATGTCGGTGGGATTTTCGTAGCCTTCGCGCTGGAGTGCCTGCAGGATGGGGGCGCTGAGCGCCATTTCTTTAAAGCTCATCATATAACGATACACTTCTTTCCGACGGGTTCTGCCCGTCAATCATTATCGGATCGGCCTTGACATATTCCGGGCCTGATCTCGTGAGCGGGTCGTTTCGTGATCAAGACGGCATTATCACGAACGCGCACGCACAGTGCCGCATCATCGCTATGATGCAAATCCGCTTTCAGCAATCACTCCGGATTTGTTATGCCGTTACCGGAGTTGCGGATAGTCAAGAGATCAGATAGTGGGAAAGAGTGAATGTTTCGCTCATTGCGCCTTGCTGCTAAATCTGAAAAACCGTTCAACCGTCCGCCTGCATACTGTCCAATTGCGAACAACACATCTAAAGTATAGTCCTGAGCGGCGGGAAGTAAAGGGTTGCGAATAATTAATGAGGTAACCGTTCATGGAAGTGGGAAACCCCTTTTTATAAAAAGGGGTTTCCCACACCCTTCCCTAAAAATTTTCGTCGATTAACCGCTTCTCCCCGGCCAGTGGCGGAAAAATGCCGCCACTGGCCGGGTAAATCAGGGGGAATAACCAAATTTAGAGAGTTTTAGAAGAGGTGCGGAGAGCCCTTTTTCTCCGGTAGGGAATATCAAATAGTAACCCGTATAATGGGTTGAGGGATTTTGGTTCCACTGTGCTGAGCCGAAAGCAGTGATAAAATGAAAAGGAGCCGTTTGTGCGGCTCCTTTGAATCTATTGGTTGATCTGCGCGAGAATTATGCTTCGCCCTGATATTTCACCCGCTCCATGAGCATCGATACTGTTTTTGCCTCTCGTACTTTTTGCCGCATCATGGCAACGAATTCGCGGTCGCGCATCATTTTTTTGAGGTGTGCGGGGGTGATGTAATTGTCCATAGCGTAGCGGAGGACGAAGCGTTCGAATTCGTCGACTGTGATCGAGAGGTTTTCGTCGGTGAAAATACGATTGATGATGATACGTTTTTTGACCTCGTCGGCCGCGCGGTGGTTTTCGCTTTCGATGAGCTGGTCGATGTCCATGCCGCGCATTTGAGCGAGTTGTTCGAGTGTCATACCGCGTGCCTCGACGACTTGCTGGAGCATGCGCTGGCGGTATTCGATTTCGTCGTCAAGCAGGGTTTGGGGAATGTCGAGCGCTGTGCCGTCCATGATGTGAGAAAATACGGCTTCGATGACTTCGTTGTCCCGTTCTTGCTCTTTTTGCGACTGAAGATGATTTTTGACGTTAGTGCGGAGGTCGTCCATGGACGAATATTTGCCGTCTTCGATGCGTGCGAGGAACTCTTCGTCGTTGGTGGGGCGGCTTGTGGCGCGTATTTCATTGACAGTTGCGATATGTTTTGTTTTTTTGCCTGCGAGGATTGCGTTGTCGAAGTCCTGAGGATAGGAGATGGTAAATGATTTGGACTCGTCGAGAGACATGCCGACTATCTGTTTTTCGATGTCTTCGAGGATTTCACCTTCGCCGATGACGAAGGAATATGGGCGTGAGACAGCGCGGAGGAGTTCTTCGGAGCCATCTTCCCTGATTTCGAAGATATCGGCTTCTGCCGTCACGAGATCGCCATCGGCACAGGGGCGTGGTTCGGTGAGTTCGTCATATTTGATGGCGTATTTACGCATGCGTTCGACGACGTTGTCGATGTCTTCTTCGGTGACTTCAATTTCTTTTCCGAAGGGAAGGGGAATGGTGGTGTAATCTGCAACGGTGAATTCGGGCAGTACGCCGAGTTTGATCTTGACGTCGAGTTGCTGTCCGGGTGTGATTGTGGGCCACGGATCGAATTCGGGCTGGGCGACAGGGATGATGTCAGTTTTTTCGACAGCTTCGTCGTATGCGTCTGGCAGCATATCCTGCAGGACCTGGGCATTGATGGATTCGATGCCGATCACTTTGTTGATGATTTCGCGGGGGACTTTGCCTTTGCGAAAACCATCGAATTTATAAGTCGCGGCAATGCGCGCATAAGCCTTCGCATAGGCCTTGTCGACGGATTCGGCTGGTACGGTGAAGGAAAGTTCGACGTTTTGTTCGTCAATTCTGGTTACATTGGCTTCGATCATTTTGCAGACGCACCTCAAATAAGACTTTGCCATATGGGATGATGGTTAATGGAAATTTGTGAGGAAATACCGGACGAGAGGTGGCGAGTCAGTATGAAAAGAAGCCGGCTGCGATACGCCTGTTCCCGGCAGATCCATCAGTTTTCCGAGCCGGGGTCATGGATAGTCCGGCGATTCCACATACGGTTTGTGGTTGTTTCAAAACCACAATAAAAGATAAAAGCGGGAGACGGGATTTGAACCCGCGACCCCTGCCTTGGCAAGGCAGTGCTCTACCACTGAGCTACTCCCGCGTAATACATGTTTCATGTTGTCAGGCTTCGCGCCAGTATGGGCGAGGAGAGACTCGAACTCTCACGAGTTGCCCCACCAGATCCTAAGTCTGGCGCGTCTACCAATTCCGCCACTCACCCATTGATGGGTCGTACAGGGATCGAACCTGTGACCTTGGGATTAAGAGTCCCCTGCTCTACCAGCTGAGCTAACGACCCGGCTTTGCTACTATGTACGCCCCGCAGTGCTACGGTACCGGGTGTGCGGCACTCTTACGGTGTGTTGTTCAAGTTTCAGGCAAGTCACTCGCTCAATCCATTGTGCTAATATATTTTAGCAGCACTTCTCTTAGTGTCAACCGCCCCGAAGGGTTTTTTTTACCTGTTCTCCATATCGCCAAAGTGTGTAGTAATGAGGGGATATCCCCTGGCAGGGGAGTCTGGACAATGCGGATGGAGGTCGCTTATTCTGAGACAGCAATATGGGCAGACATTTGATAAAAGTGTTTCGCCTGCCGGTAAATGATAATATAATGGATAGCAGATAATGATCAAATGGGAGAAACGAATCGATGAGGATCAAGATGACCGCTGCCGCCATGATTGCCACTGTTGTCGCCTGTGCAGGGATAGTACATGGCGCTGTCACAAAAGTAACGGGTGAGACTCTGCCTGTGCCGCATGATACGATGAGCTTTCTGATGACTCCTGATGCACTGCCGGTCGCACAGGACGTTTCCGCGGGAGTGCAATACGCCAACTACCGCAATGTCGCAAATGTTGAACTTTCCGGCACGAGGGTGCATTCGGACGGTTATGATGGGTTTGTCTCATTCGGTTATAAGAGTTTTCAGTTCGGCTATGAGCACTCGAAGTACGAACTTGCGCGCACATCGCCGGTCATGCCGCAGATGCAGGACAACATCCAGGCGGATGGATTGAGAGTGAAGTATGTGTTTTCCCCAGAGGCTTATGACTTTCCGATGAAAAACAGTACGGCGGTCGGGGTCATCTACGTCACACAAAAGGGAGGCGCGGCCCGCACGGAAATCTATCAGCCCTTCGTGGCGGTCGATGTCGAATACGGCAGGAAATTCGACGCCACGATCGGTGTCAATTATCTTACGGGAGACATGGACGACAAGGCCGGGGTTTTCGGCTCCGCGCGCTACTCCTTTTCCGATGGAGTTATGACCTATCTTGACTTCAACACTGTCGACTACCACAAGGCTGTCATCAATGAGGCAATAATCCCATATAGCGGTGTGCTGTGCTCGTCGTGTTCACAGCGGTCGGTGACTTCAGGCGTAATCTTCAGGATCGGCACAGCCGGGTACGCAAATGTCGGCATGTATGACATCTCTGATCTGAGCGCTCCATTCGCCACGATGGTTTTCAAGCTCGACTATCGGTAAGACCACATGATGTGAAACATTGCTCCCAGGCAAGTGTTATATGGATATTGGCTATAAATCATAGGACCACACAAGACGGATAGTGTGGAAAAACCATCTGTTATAGGGGCAAGGTATGAAAAAGTGGATTCTGATGGTATTTTTTGCAGTACTGCTGATGCCGCTGATGCTGACACTGGCGGGCTGTGGAGGGGGAGGAGGCGGCGCAAGAGGCGAGAGCGCCAACCCTGCGCTCGACACCCTCAGAAACAAGATCAAAGACGCCGGAGCTGAATGGGAGCCAGGCGAAAATGAAATCACTCAATTGACTGATGAGCAGAAGCAGGAACTCAACGGTGCTGATGAAGAAACCGCGACTGATGTCGTGCGCATCGCTCCCCGGAATATGCTTGCCAGCACCCAGTTGCCGACATACATCGACTGGCGCTCAAACACCGGTAATTTTCTTTCCACGATAAAAAATCAGGGGCAGTGCGGGAGTTGCGTGGCACACGCGAGCCTCGCGGTGGTCGAGTCGCTAATGAAAATCAGTGACAACAGTACATCGCTCGATCCTGACCTTTCCGAATCCGACCTCTTCTCGTGCGGCGGCGCGAAATGCGCTAACGGATGGTACCTCAGTTCTGCGGCAGACAGGCTCATGAAGACTGGCGTTGTGGACGAAGCATGTCTGCCGTATCAGGCAAAGGACAACGTCTGCTCGCTCAAATGTGCCAACGCATCGTCGCGTCTCATTAAGATCGCGAGCTGGAACTGGCTTCCCGCAAACGATGTGGCCGCGATGAAAAACGCGCTCCTCGCCGCTCCTCTGCTTGCTACTATCGATGTCTATGAGGATTTTTATTACTACAAAAGTGGCGTCTACACTCACGTGAGCGGCGCGTATCAGGGCGGACACGCCATCGCCATAGTCGGCTACGATGACCGCATCCAGTCATGGATTGTAAAAAACAGCTGGGGCACGAGCTGGGGCGAAAGCGGTTATGTGAAAATCAAATACGGACAGGTCAACATCGAAAAATACGCGCTCGCCATGCAGATGGTCGAGCAGCCGCTTTCGATCACCGCGACTGCCACTCCGACCAGTCTCGATGTGGCAGGCACAAAAAAAACCACCCTCACGTGCTCGACCACCGGCAAGGTCACAAGCCTCGACATACGTTGTCACAACACATCGAGCTGGACAAGCTGGACGGTCGGCGCCGGAGCCGTGTGCACATATTCAGGAGCAGGCACATTCTATCCCGGATGCCGTGTCAACGGTACATTGTCCGACGATGTGGACACCGCTGTAGTCGTTGGCTCACCGATAGCAGTTACGGCAAGCGCTACTCCTTCGACAGGTGATGTCTCGACAATCTTCGTGCTCAAATGCGGGGCTTCCGGCGGCACTGTGACATCGCTCGAAGGCCGCTGCTCATCAGGTGACGTATGGAAAACGGTCAACGCAACGGACAAGACCGTTCGCTGCACTTACACTGGAGCAGGTTCATTTATCCCCACCTGCCGCGCCAACGGCACAATCACCAAAGACGTATCATCCCCGGTGACGGTATCGGCCACCAAGATGTTTGTCACACCGTCAGTCACGCCGACTGCCGGCACGATCCATGACAGCTATACACTGACATGCACCGCCTCCAGCGGCACTGTGACATCGCTCGAAGGCCGCTGCAACACGAATGGCGCATGGACAAAGATTTCTTCCGGAAAAACCATGACCTGCAACTATTCAGCAGCAGGCTCATACAAGCCAGGCTGTCGCGTCAACAGTTCGACATCAACCGATTTATCGAAAGCAGTCGCCGTTACAAAACCGGCATTTACCGCCACCGTCACTCCCGCCAAAGGCACAACGTATGACAGCTATACCCTGACTTGTGGCATCACGGGGGGCACCACCACAAATCTCGAAAGCCGCTGCTCCGCCTCAGACTCATGGGCGAAAATCACATCCGGCAAGACCAGAGTTTGCACCTACTCCGCGGCCGGTTCATATAAACCCGGCTGCCGGTTCTACGGTACTCAGATAAAGGATGTAACGACGGCAATCGCTGTCACAAAGCCCACGGTCGCCGCCACTGTCTCTCCAGCCGGCGGCTCTGTCAACGAAACCTACAAGGTAACATGCGCCGTTTCCGGCGGCACTGCGAAAACGCTTGAATCACGCTGTACATCAACTGCCGCATGGAAAAAAATATCATCCGGTACTTCTGCCAACTGCACCTACACCACCGCAGGCTCATACACGCCAGGATGCCGCCTGAACAGCGACCAGATAGCCAACACTGCGGCGATTACGGTCACAAAACCGACCGTCACCGCATCGGTCAATCCCACACTCGCGCCTGTTTCCACCACCTTCAAACTCACTTGCACGTCCGCGGGAGGCAAGACAAAATCACTCGAATCCCGCTGTAAGAGTAACGAAGCGTGGAAAGCCGCAAAATCAGGAACTGCCGTGTCATGCAAATATACCGCAACCGGATCCTATACGGCAGGCTGCAGGGTTGACGGAACTACAATTTCTGAAAAGACACTCACTGTCAAATAACAAATTCAGTTTGCATCACGACAAATCGACGGCATCTCTTTCACGGGATGCCTTTTTTATTTTACTATCGCCGGACGAGACTGCATAATAAGAATAGCTCTACATAATCATGGGACTACCGGATGCCTCATACCGACACTCGCACAAAACAACGCGAACGGGATCACTTCGATGGCGAAGGGGTCTATGTCATAGAGTTCCTCGAACACTCCTCGACACGTCTCGACCGGTTCATAATCCGCGCAATTCTCACCATGTGGGATCGCCACCTGAAATTCATGCGGCCTGAATGGATCACTGGCAAAAAAGTGCTCGAAGCCTGTTGCGGGAATCCCCGTGATCTGCACTATTATCAGAAACACGGCGCAGAGATTGCTGTAGGATGTGAAATTTCACATGGAGTCGTATTGAGAGGATTGTCTCAGCGGGAAACGTTCGTACTTGACGAAAGCTATATAAACGCATTCCCTCACGTCATAGTCGCCGATTGTGAAAGACTGCCGTTCGCCGATGAAGAATTCGATACCCTGACAGTGTTTCAGGCACTTCACCATCTTGATGCCCAATCGTTTTTTGCAGAAGCACGCCGGGTGCTCAAACCCGGCGGCATCCTTTTGATCTCGGACCCCAACGGGGCAAACCCGCTTCGCGCTGTCGCCGACAGAGTGGGGCGCCATACCGGAGTGATGAGCCAGGATGAAAAATCATCACCGCCTGACGATCATGGGATGAGACTTGCCGACTCGGGGTTTGAAGTATTGTTTCGCAGAAGCATCAACCTATTCGGAGAACTAGGATTTCTGTACACGGTGCTCGTTGAGCAAAAAAATCCCCGCATCGCGCGCGTGCTGCGACTTGGCATGCCTGTCCTCAATGCTATCGACAGAGTCCTCGAAACAACGGTTTTCAGGGGCTTTCCATCGCTGTCGTGGCGGGTTGTCATCGCAGCGCGCAGACAATGAAACTACCCATACATTTTCATCAGGATACTTTCGAATACGCTGGATGGCAGGAATTTTTTCAGCATGGCGCCAATTGCCTGATCAGGTTTTGCTGCGACATATCTGACATTCGGTGATTTTGAGTCGATGATTTTTTCGATGATTTTTGCAATGATGATCGGATCGGCTCCCTTTCGCTCTGACTCGGCCATAGTCTTGAGTGACTTTTCGCACAGGAGGCCATAGGGCGAGTCAGGGGTGGCCTTCGCGGCCATGCGGCGGCTGTCGGTGAAGCCGGTTTTAAAATCGCCGGGTTCTATCATCGTGACATTGACATTGAAGGGTTTCATTTCCATGCGAAGAGATTCGGTGAGTCCTTCGATGGCTGATTTGCTTGCGCAGTAGAGTCCGTGATAGGGTACAGGCACAATTGCGCCGAGCGAACTGATATTGATGATCGTCCCTGATTTTCGGGCGCGCATGCCCGGCAATACCTCATGGCATACCCTGATCACTCCGAAAAAGTTCGTTTCGAACTGCGCCTTGCACTCCGCGATAGAAGTGTCTTCGAGCGCGCCGCAGACGCCGTAACCCGCATTGTTTATGACAACGTCGATCCGGCCTTCTCGTGACTCGATCTCACGCACGGCTGCGACTACTGACTCGTCGTTGTCTACATCCATTGCGACCATGTCGAAAGCAGCGTCAGGCAGTGCCGATTTGCCTTTTCTGGATGTGCCATAGACTTTGTGTCCGAGCGATGCAATATGTGCAGCGACAGATTTACCGATGCCCGATGATGCTCCGGTGATCAATACTATTTTTGGTGATGACATTGTATGTGGTCCCCGTATTAGAATGTATAACGACATTTACAACAAAAAGGGAGGCGCATAGCCTCCCCCTGTAGTTGGAAATATTCATTATTGGTTTATTTCTTTTTTGCAGGAGCCTTTTTAGCGGGGGCGGCTGCCTTTGCAGGAGCGGACTTGGCAGCAGCTTTCGCAGGGGCTGCTTTTGCAGGAGCGGCTTTCGCCGCAGCTTTCGCGGGAGCAGCTTTTTTGGCGGGTTTTTCGAGAGCGGCTTTGAGTCCGGCACCAGCCTTGAATGCCGGAAGTTTTTTCGCCTTGATGCTGATCTTTGCGCCAGTCAGAGGATTGATGCCTTTGCGGGCGGCGCGGGCGGATGTCTTGAACGTGCCGAATCCGATGATCTGTACTGTGCCATCTTTCTTGAGTTCTTTTTCAATCGTCGAGATGGCAGCCTTGAGCCCTGCTTCGACCTTTGCTTTTGGCGCGCCGATTTCACTTGCGATTGCTTCAATGAATTCCGCTTTGTTCATTTAACTCCTCCATTTATAGTTGAGTTTCATTTTAGTTTTCCGCCTGATGATACGTACCTATATTTAACTACTCGGTATTTTATATTATGTAGTGTTCTTTGCAAAGCAATTTCTCAAAAAATATTTCCGAAATATACCGATCAAATGGGATGTTTTCGGCTATCGGAGTCACTTCTGAAAACTCATGCGGGTTGTATTATCACTCGTTGATCGTGATAATATTTCCGGAGGACAAATATGATTGTCGGAATTGTCGGCGTGCCGCCGTATGAAATGATGCAAAAACACCTTGACGCAGGTGATGAAATCATCGATCTCGATGTCCCGCTCGATGGCTTTCCGGTGCGTGACGCCTATTTGCCTAACTCCTTTTGCTACATTCTGAAAACGGTTACATCCAACATCCATTCACTTCGAGCGGCCGGTCGCCTCGATCTCGTTATCGCGACTACTGGTGAGGATAAATGCGATGGTATGCGATACATCGCCAATGCTCTCACGATGTTCACTGACGTGCCCGTGATGTCTGTAGAAAACACGAGTGCCGTTAATTGCGGATATCCCGTTTCGACATCGTCCCTGCCACTCAAAAACAAAATGGAGCTGATTGTCAACTCGGTATTCGCTCCGCTCCCTCCCGGTCTCGATCTCACTCCCGGGGCGCCGCGATGCGGATTCTGGGGGGTGCCGCCCAATGATTTTTCCTTTCTGACCATTTTCCCTGACGACACACACATCTATGGCTGGACGCGCTGCATGGAGAATAAGACTCCGGCAGATTTATCTCTCGAATCCTTCGTCGATGATGACATTCCTACGGTTTTCT
>CAZQSL010000113.1:0-11324 GCA_964595945.1 uncultured bacterium | reverse complement strand
CGAAATCCTTCAGGAACAATTGCCTCCAAGACAAACCCGCCTCAACCCGCGCTGCATATACCTGTTATTAAATGATTTTACCCATCATATGATAGTTTGAATACATATCGGCCGCTGGAGCGCTCGGGGAATACGGTCCAACGCTGTACCAATAGAGCGAGCAGTATGGGTAAAAGCAATTAAGCTTTGCTATAAAAAATGAGTAAATGACCCTTGTCAGCAAATTCCCTTCACCCTGCCTCATTGGCAAACCTTTTCTATTGCATTGTCGTTAAGTAAGCAGTATTGGGTTTAATGCCCTTTTAACATATTTTGTAGCTGAATCTTTTAACCTTATCATCCTTTAATCGCTACCTGAAATGCGATATGATTTCTTACATCATATAATTCTTCAGTTGCGTTGATTTTTTGGCCCACGCATTGCCTGATTATTCTCCGTGAACGGTTACCACTGAATACATCGCCATCGGAACGCAATGATCAGGACATGGCATTATTAGTGATTTTGATGGCCGAGAGGTCTTCACCAGCAAGCGGAGGCGAGGCCGAATATGCCCGTGATATATCCGCGATAAACCGGTTCGTTGTGGAGGATTTCACACAAGCCTTGATCTGATAGGCAATAGGATCGAGAGTGATAACGGACACGGCGACCTGTTTCCCTGGAGTGACAGGAGTGTCTGCTCCGCCTGGATGAAACGAAACGCGCATCACATCAACTGCCGGAAATCCCACGGCGGTTGCCACCCGGCAACGTGGATATCCATCGTCACCCATCACCGCTGCCGCCTTGATTGCCTTGACCCTCATGAATTTTTCAAGCACGGTCGGTGGCACAACGCCTTCGTTCTGCGCCTTTTCCATAGCCACCGCCCCCGGCATCATCTTCTGCGATGCCAGCAGCCCGACTTGCGAAAGCTTTCCGCATGGCTCCATCGAAAGCACTTCTATCGTCCCAGCGCCCTTGAACCCCGTATATGCGTTATAGCGTATCCATTCGAGCGAATTTAGAAAATCCATTTCCGGCCCGCTGTCTCTGAATCCCGCAAAATCACCAGTGCCACGCCAGATTTTCATGTCTGATCCGACGGCGATAAAACCTACTTTCGGATTGATCTGCAAGTTGCTGAATGTCTTCTGCAACATGAGCTGGCCGAAAATCAACTTAGAGCCGCCATGCGGATTGAGCGAGATTACCGGTACGATATTGGGCGTTCCGTCGGCGTCCGATGTCGCGAGATACTTGACATTGAAAAGACCGGAAAACACCTTTGCTGCATTTTCCGGCATATTGAATTTTTCCATTTTCAGCTCCTTGTGTTCATCGTCAGTACGAAATGTTCAGTCAACCTTCATCGGGCCGGACAGTTTGACAATATCTCTGGAAAGCACGCCGCATGCAACATCGGCGCATGCCTGAGCCTGCACACGATCAAATAGCGGGATGTCTTTCAGCAACCATTCGCGACCGAGAGAGGAATATTTCGATGAGCAGAGATTCGAAAACGCGAGCATGTCGAAGCGTTCGAGAGTGGGAATGCTTTTCGCCGCAAACTCCGCAGCGGCGCGGATGTTGGGATGTTCATCCGTATATCCTGCTATCAGAGGGAAACGCACCCAGACGGGTTTCCCAAGTTCTTTGCTTATGAATTCCGCATTTTGCATAATGCGGTCGAGGTTGACACCGGTGACTCTCTTGTGGGCGGCCGCATCCATAATTTTCAGGTCGATCAGGAACATGTCAGCGAACCGAGCGACCGCTTCGACGGCGTCTCGGGTAGTATACGCGGTCGTGTCAACTGCGGTATGGATGCCCATTTCTTTTGCGGTCTTGAGTGATTCGATGAGAAATTCTTTTTGTCTGAACGGCTCGCCGCCTGAAAAAGTCACTCCGCCGCCTGATGTTTCGTAGTAGTTTTTATCAGCTGCGACAATGGCCATCATTTCGCTGACTGTCATGTCGCGGCCGAACATTTCGATCGCGCCGGACGGACACTCCGAGACACATTGGCCGCATGCCGTGCATTTTGCGCGGTCGATTTCAAGTGCGCCATCCGAATTACGGGCGAGCGCTCCTTGCGGGCATTTTGTTACGCATGCGCCATCGCCAATGCAGCGTACGGGATGCCATACGAGTTCGGGTTCGCTCCTGATCGACTCGGGATTGTGGCACCAAGGGCATGAGAGCGGACAGCCTTTCATAAACACGGTAGTCCTTATGCCGGGGCCGTCCTCGGTAGAATAGCGCTGGATGTTGAATATGCGTCCTGTCATATCAGGCATGTCCATGGGACTCCCTCTTGATGATTTCGTCCTGAATTTCTTTGCCAAGTGTGACAAAGTAGGCATTGTAGCCGGTGACTCTCACGAGCAGATTTCGATAGCTCGAAGGGTCCTGCTGAGCGCGTTTCAGCGTTTCTGGATCGATGATGTTGACTTGCAGTGCTGTGCCGCCGGCGCGCTCGTAGGCCGCGAGAAGTCCCGCGAATTTTTCGATATGCTCCCTGTCTCTCATAAGCGACGGTGAGATAGAGATCGTGTGAGAGCCGCCGTTGGGGATGTTGAAGAGACCGAGTTTTGCCACGGAATTAACGACTGCGGTGGGCCCATTGGTGTCGCGTCCGTCGCAGGGGCATATACCATTGCCGAGTGGCTCGCCCTTACGGCGGCCGTCGGGAGTGGCTGCCGTGCGTGGCGCGTAGGAAATCCAGTAATTCCACGAAAGATAGCCAGCGCGATAGGTGGCATCGGTCGAGCGCGATTTGTATTGCGGGAGGAGTTCGGCCCAATAGGCAGAAACCCTGCGAGCCATCTCGTCCGCATCGGCGTCGTCATTTCCATATTTTGGAGCCTTGTTGAGAAGTATCTGTCGCGTGATTTCGTCAGTCTCAAAGTTGTTTTTTAGAGCGTCGAGCACCTGCTTCATGGTGAGGCGCTTTTCGTCGAAAACTATTTTTTTGAGAGCTGTAAGAGAGTCTGCCACTGTGGCGAGCCCTATACCTTCGATCGTGATGAAGCGATGGCGCGCGCCGCCCCCTGTGACATCTCTGCCCGAATCCGCGCAGCCGCCTACCATTATCGAGAGATATGGAGTCGGCTCGAATCTTGCCCGGATGTCATCCGAAAGATTATATGCGTCCACCATGGATTCGATGAGCGCTTTCATCTGGAGGGCAAAAGCATCCCAGAGTTCATCGAATGATTTAAATGCCAGCGGATCGGGAGTGCGGGGGCCGATTTGTTTACCTGAGATCGTGTCACGGCCACGGTTGAGGGTGAGTTCCACAGCTTTCGCGAGATTCATATTCACATCGACAGTAGCCGAACGGTCATCGCCCTGAAGTGTATTTTCGAGGCAGCCGACAGGGGCATAGTCCCATAGTCGGTCTTCGGGCAATCCCATCCAGCGGAGCGACTCGATCGAGGCAGAGTCGAAGTTGAGCAGAAATGGCGCGCCTTGCGCATTCGCGAGCATTTCCGCGAGACGGACAAGAAGTTTTCTTGGCGTTTTGGCATGGATTCGCACATTGGGTTTGGGTTCGAGCGTGTTGATGGCTTCGAGCATGTCGAGCATCAGCCATGTCATATCGTTGGAAACATCTTCCCCGTCGGGGCCATGCCCGCCGATTGTGATGAGTTGTCCGAATGACGAATTGATGCCCTGGTTGTTGCCGATGCGCGACTGGAAATCGTAAGTGTAATTGTGCTTGACCCACCAGCTGCCGAGGATTTCGAAAGCACTGTCGCGCGTAATGAGGCCGGCTTCGAGGTCTTTCTTGTAATATGGATAAAGGTACTGGTCGATACGGCCATGTGAAAGCCCGGCGCCGGGATAGCTCTCGGCAGCCATGATGAGCATGTGTGTCATCCAGAAAGACTGGAGCGCTTCGGCAAATGATTCCGCGGGCTGCCACGGCACCTTAGAGCACCTGGCTGCCATTGCCCTGAGTTCGGCAGCTCGTGTGGCATCGGGAGCATTGGTTGCGAGGCGTTCGCACTCTGCGGCATACCGATTTGAGAGCGCCCTGACGCCGGCGATACATTCGAGCATTGCACGGATCAGATCACGATGTGACTGTTCGGTGGCGGATTCCAATTTTACGGTGAGCTCATCAGCAATGGCTGCGAATCCCCTTTCGAGCACCATCGGATAGTCAGGGATCAGGTGGCCGGGGGTAGCGCCGCAGTTGCCGGCGCCCGTCGCATCGAGTTTTTTCACCTTTTCGAGAAATGCTTTTTCGAGTGATTCCCAGTCGGCGGATTCCTGCTTTGTGAGACACTTCGAGAGTGCTGTGTTGAAGTGACCGCCGGCGATGAGTTCGCCATCGATGATCCATACGGGCAGATGATTTTCGAGGACGGAGCGGAAAAACATTGCACGACGCACCACAATTGATTCGTCCCAGAATCCCACGGGGAGAATGACCTTGCGGGCGGCTGCCTTGAGAGAGTCCTTGAATGCTTCGAGATAGGGATACGTCTCGGGCACGATCGTCCAGAAATGGTACGAATACACCTGATCCCAGGGAGTGCCGGTGGTGTAGGGTATAACCTCATTGATACAATCCCTGTCTGGATAAGAGAAGTAGTAGTCCCTCAGTTTCTTAAGACGTGGTGATAGTTGATCAGACGGACTCCAGATTTTGTCCTTTGACACGGCAGTCATACAATCCATGCAAGTCACCTTCCTATGAGTATCAGGTATCAGTGGTAACAATGACATGATAACGCCATTGCAGTTCCACGGAGTTGCGTATTTCGGAATGCTCCCGGCATCGACCGGTTATTATGATTTTCATTTGCACTGATTGTATTATAAAACACTCTGGCGTTACAATAATCCGATCCTTATTATTTTTAGCTGGCAAGATTGGGTTTATATGTCATATAACGATATAATTATGATTGCGCTACGCAACATCACGCAAGGACAGGCTTTAACATCTGATGAATTAAGAAATGGTTGGCACCAACAATAAAATGATAAAGAATAACAGGACTCTGCCAGTCGGACTATTCATCGTCTGTATGCTTGCCGTCATCGCAAATGCCATGTCGGCAAGACGGGCTTATGCCGTAGCTCCGGTCAGGATAGCCGTGCTGACCATCAGCACCGTAAAAGATTGCAAAGCCGCATGGACGCTTACCGCTGACTATCTCGCCAACGAGATACCCGGGAGAAAATTTGAAATCGTCTGCCTCTCGGACACTGCCCTGAAAACCGCCGCGACAAATAAAGCCATCTCCTATTTCATATCGACTGCGCCTGCCTATGTAGAACTCGAAAACAGCCTCGGCGCCATCCGTATCGCATCACTCAACATCAACGTCAACGATATCCCCACCAACATGATGGGCAGTGTCGTATTCACCCGAAAAGACAGTGGCATCAGGACTGCGTCCGACATGCTCGGCAAAACGTTCGCGGCAAGCGACCGAGAGTCATTCGGGGGCTGGATCGCCGCCATGCGCGAATTCAGGGAACTCGGCATGGACCCTGACCACAGCTTCTCGCGAGTCGTCATCATGAACGACCCGGAAAAGGTCGTGAGAGCAGTCGCCTCAGGCGATATGGACACAGGAGTCGTACGTACCGGCCTGCTCGAAACAATGTCTGGCCACGGCGATCTCGATCTCGATGAAATCCGCATTATCAGGCTCTTTCCAACGAATCGCATCAAGGCTCACTATCCCCTGCTCCTCAGTACACGCATCTATCCGGAATGGCCCATAGCAGCGCTACCGTGGACAGACACAGAGCTCACCCACAAAATCGCTGTCGCACTCCTTCAGATGCCTCCAGACAGCGAAGCCGCTATGGCAAGCCGCACATTCGGATGGACTTTCCCGCAAAATTACGAATCAGTCCGCGAATGCCTGAAAGCCCTCGGCATCCCCCCTTACGACGACTTTTCGCCTTTTTCACTTCGCCAGCTCATATCACACTATGGACGCGTCATCGTAGCCTTCGCCTTTGTTTTCATCATCCTCTGCATCTCTGTCCTGTTCCTCATCGTTTCCATCCAACACAGGAAAAAACTCGAAGAATCCCTCCGCGTCGAACTCAACGAACGGATCAGAGCCGAAAACGAAATACGCGACACCGAAGCCTTTTTCAGACGCATCATCGAAATGTCACCTACCGTCATGACAATCATCAAAAGTGACGGCACCTTTGTACCACTCAACGACAAGTACAAACTGCTCACCGGCTACGATCAGGACGAAATCAGCAACATCGACAACTGGTGGACCCTTGCCTACCCAGACCCCGACATGCGCGAATACGTCATTACAATTTCCGAGGAAGCTGTACGTTACTCCATCGAAACAGGACGCGAAAGCATCCCCATCATCTGCACCGTGACATGCAAGGACGGCTCCACCCGCGATGTCGAATTCCGTTACAAACACCTCGGAGACTCCGGCCTATGGGTGCTCAACGATGTCACAATCCAGAAATCTATCGAAAAACAACTCAAGATCGAACTCGAAGAACGAAAAGCCATCGAAATCGAAAACGAAAAACTTATCCAGACTCTACAGGATAAAAATGCGGAACTCAATCGCTTCTCATACTCGGTCTCACACGACCTCAAAGCCCCACTCGTCACGATCCTTGGGTTTATCGATCTGCTCATCTACCGCGAAGACATCCCCGAAAACACCGATACCTTCGACTATGTCATGCGCATCAAAAAAGCCGCCTCACGCATGCGCGATCTCATCGACGGCCTCCTGGAAGTCTCCTGTATAGGTTTCACCGAAGAGCTTCAGGCAAATGTCGATGTCAACCTGATCGTACACCAGACCATCGAATTTATCTCGGGCTCATACCGCAGCGACGCGGCATTTGTCGTCCAGCCGGACCTCCCGTCCATTAGGGGCAGCCGCATCCGCATCACCCAGGTCTTCCAGAACATTATAGCCAACTCACTTAAGTATATGGGCGAGCAGCCTCATCCGGTCATTGAAATATCTTGCCAGCCCACCCGTGACTGCTACCATTTTTCGATCCGTGACAACGGTATCGGTGTCGCACCCGAAAACATCGAGCGCATCTTTGATCTGTTCAGAAAAATCGAACGCCAGTCCGAAGGCGTAGGCCTCGGTCTCGCTCTCGTCAAACGTATTGTCGAACTCCACGGCGGACGCATCTGGGCCGCTTCCGACGGACTCGGCACCGGCACCGCTATCCACTTCACTTTTCCCTATTGAACGATCATCCCATCACTCCGCTGACGTTTCATCATTTCCCCTCGTCATTATCACTCAGCGCTGTCATATATTCAGGAACTCATCACCATCAGGCAAATCATGGCTCGGATGGGAAATGAAAAATCCCTGAAGCAGATCACAGCCAAGAGCAGCCAGAGTATCATACTCGCCACGTGTTTCCACTCCTTCGCAGATCACCGAGATACCGATTTCCCTGCAAAGCTCGACAATTGACGCCGTGATACGCTGTTTGACCGGCTCCAGGTCGATATTGCGGATAAGCGTCATGTCGATCTTCACGAAATCAGGTTCGACAAGTACAAAATTGGAAAGCCCCGAGCAGCCGGTGCCAAGATCGTCGAGTGCGATCCTGAAGCCCAATCGCCTCAGGGCAGCCAGCCGGGCGCGGATTTCCGGAATGTCTTCGAGCGAAGCATATTCAGTTATTTCAAGGACAACCCGCGACGAGATGGCAGAAAAAAACGTATCATGTGAATAAAGCGACTCATCGAGAAATTCGTCGGGATGGATGTTGACAAATATCAATGACTGCTGCGGGATCGAAGCGGCAGCGGCGGCAACACTTTCACGCACCCTGCCGGCGACAATGCCGATGCGTCCGAGCCTTACGGCGGCCGCGAGCACCGACTTGGGCTCCGGCAAAAGCGGTTCTTCGGTACGCATGAGCGCTTCGTAGCCGATCACTCGCTTCTGCGACCGGCTGATTATCGGCTGATACCGCATCGTCAGCGTGGCGACAGCATGATCAAGACATACTTCGAGCCCTGCGCGATCACCGGCAGGCGCGAATGACGTGCCGAGATATTCCATGGCTTCACGTTTGATCAATGCTATCCGGTGTATCCTGGACGCCCTTTTCACAGCTTCAGTGAGCACATCGAATTCGACGGGTTTGATCAGATAATTGATGGCGCCGTATTCTACCGCTCTCATGGCGCTCTCTACTGCGGGCGATCCTGTGACAATGATCACCGGTACTTCGAGGTCATAGCTGCGCACAGCACGCAACAGGTCTATTCCATTCATGCCCGGCATGGCGATATCACTGACGATCACCTCGTATGTCCGGATTTTCAGACATTCTTCCGCAGCATATCCATTGGCTACGACATCGACATCATAACCTGCGTTTGACAGTACCCGGCGATAGATCGTTGCGGTCGTGATATCATCTTCCGCGATAAGTATCCTCTTCATTTTTGCCGGATGGGAATTTCCCATTGATAACTCCACACAGTACACATTTATGTCATAAACACAATTCATCTGTGCCATGTTCCGCTGATTGCCGATAAGCCCCTGATTATACGATGACGGCCGGATAAGGCAGAAGCATCAGTCATCAGTACGTGTGTAGAGCAGTCTGCCCTCACCGTCGAGATATTTTCCGGTAATGATCTGCAACAGGTCCGCGACTGTCCACAGGCCGCAGCCGCCGAGTGTCAGCATTTGCAGCAATCCCTTCAGCATCTTCCCGGCATAGAAGCTGTGAATGCCGAAGGTGCCGAGCGTCAGACAAAGCACAAGTGCCATGTTGCGATCGCGAGTGCCGGTTTCGGGCTGAACCTTTTGCGGAGATCCCTCCTGCATGCCTCTGTCTGTTTCTGCGGCAGTCTCCGGCTGATTATTTCTGAATCCTCCGACTGGTTTGCCGCATTTTTTGCAGAACATGATATTGTCGGGTAGCTCGAAATCACAGAATGGACATCTCATGCCGGTATCCCCCAGAAATAGAAAGGCAGTTGTACGGACCGCATCATTTGAATTATAGGCAATTAAGGAAGAAAGAGATATTTGTGCAGGTAAAAATGATATAGAATAATATATGCGCTACCAGATCGTTAAGCATGTGCGAACATAACGGTTGCGCTTTCCGGCAGGGTGTTACTATAATACGGATTGACTGTGAGAGGCTGTGCCATGAAACAGAGTATGAGAGATGAGAGTAAAGGCTGCGTCCATGTATATACCGGCAATGGGAAAGGCAAAACCACGGCAGCCCTCGGGCTTGCTTTCCGGGCGATGGGAGCGGGGAAAAAAGTATATATCGGACAGTTTATGAAAGGCATGTTGTGTAGTGAACACCGGGCGGCGCAATGTACGGACGGGATGATAACGATCGAACAATACGGCCCCGATCATTTCATTTCATACGACAACCCATCCGAAGAAGACCGGCATCAGGCCGCATTGGGTCTTGCCAATGCCATGTGCGCTATGTGTTCTGAGCGTTACGATATCATCGTGCTTGACGAAGCCGTGACAGCCTGCCATTTCAGTTTGCTGTCGATGGATGATTTAACGGATGTAATCGCCCGCAAGCCACATGGCATCGAACTCGTGCTGACCGGCAGAGGTGCAAAGCCGGAACTGGTCAAATTGGCTGATCTCGTGACGGAAATGGTGGAACAAAAGCACTATCATACGATGGGCATTCCCGCGCGACGTGGCATAGAAATGTAAAGTTAAGATGTTTAGATCGATAAAAAACAACCTTTTTCAGTTTCTTGCGTCCCTGTGCCTGCATATCTTACTTTGCGTAATTGTCGCCATATACATGCCAGCCGCTGACCGCCATGTGCAAATGTCGTCGATAACACTTGCCGATATGCCAGTCACATCCAAACCCTCAAAATCAAAACCACCGCCTCCACCCCCGGACAGCCCGGACAATGAGACGCAGATGCAATCGCCGGCTCAACATGTCACCCCAGCGGACAAATCGCAGCCGCCACCTGTCAAAAATCCTCCGATAGCCAGGATCGTGGCAAACGAAAGCACGGAGCCTTCGATGGGAGCGATACCAGTCGCTCAGGGAATATCCGAAGGGGGACTGCCCGGCACTTTCGATGGCGACACGGAAAACAAGTCGGAGATACCCGCCCCGCTCGGTGTACCTGTCGCGGAGGTGCCTCCGAGACCAATCCGCACGATCAAACTTGCCGTATGCGGCAATGGAGAAATTGAAAAAAACGAAGAATGCGACGATGGTAACAGGCGCAATGGCGATGGATGCTCGGCGCGATGCCGCATCGAGCCACCACCCGTTCCAGTGAAAAAAGTGGATCGTGACAAGCTCCTGGCCGACTACCGGCGCAGGATCGTCGAGATGATCGAGCTTAACAAAAAGTATCCGCCCATTGCCCGCAAACGGGGGATCGAGGGCGTGACGAGAGTATCATTCCTCCTTGCCGTCAACGGAAAAATTCTTGATGTCACCGTCACCGGTTCTTCCGGACATGCCATGCTTGACAAGGAATCCGTCAATACATTGTCCCGCATCGGCTCATTCCCGCCCCCCCCAGAAGAACTCGAACTCGGCGGCCGTGAAATCACTCTCAATATCGTTTATAGCCTCGATCAGTAAATCGGGGAATCTATTATGACAATCGTGAATCCGAGACAAGAGAGGGAGAAAAAACAACAAAAAGCGGATAAGGAAAGAGTACCAGAAGCGGAGATCACCCGGGAGGTGAATGATGCGCAGGTTCATCATCGAGCAGGGAAACGAGCATCTGGCCAGCCATTCGGGACTATGGCCCTGGCGGGTGTACTTTTGGACAGAACGCGGCTGAGGCGCTACGTCTGGCGGGCGTGAAAATCCGGACTTCTCGCATTTTTGCAACGCTGCGGCCATAGTCGGCCTGCTGTGCATGGTAAAACCGGACTTCGACGCCATCGAACCGCTACGAAACGAGCCGTTTTTTCCGATGTCCCTGGGCCTGGCCTCTGCACCCACGCTTCGCCAGTGCATCGAGATGGCCGCCGGTGCTTTCGACCCGGTAGTGCTGAAAGAATCGGCGCGGCTGCTACGCACGGCTCAGCCCATGCCAAGTCAAAATTGTGGCTCTGGATGTGGACGTAAGCCCGTTTGACAACTCGCACACCAAAAAGCAAGGCGTTGCCACATGTACAAAGGGTTCGACAGGTATGCGCCGATCTTTGCGTAAATTCTTTCTATTTTAATGTTTCGAATCGCCATTTATCTTATTGATCCTGTCTCTTGTGGCTATTTGTCAAAATGAATTCAGATAATCAAAATCACTACTGTCCGGGGAAACTTTTCAGAGTTGAAAATAAAGCCA
>CAZQSL010000112.1:0-11389 GCA_964595945.1 uncultured bacterium | reverse complement strand
CACGCCCCTTTTCATTTATACGGAAGACTATTTGAAATTTTCTACGGAGAAATCTTTCCTGATTACCCCTGATACTCAGATGGTCAAAATGAGGTTTGATTTCAGACGGCATTCATTCTTTTTGCCTGCCGCTTTCACATTTTCACCTGAAATATACTGAATATCAATAGAAATCCCCCATCCATTGTTATTGAAGCCTCCCGGGGATAACCCCTGCTTTTGTGAAAACATGTTTGAATTATCCGTGTCAATCCGTGTCAGAAAGTCTTTATTGTTTTCCGATGCTTCGCCAGATCATATCGACAGACCATAACCACCATTGGGAAATTCAATTATATTTCATATATGCCCGAAATTGCTTATGCCATCACGCGGAGCCGCGGGAGTCGAATTCGTTTTTGAGGGCGTCGAGTTGTTCGGAGAGTTCCGACCAGGTTTCGAGAGTGGATTCGAGAGATTCGCGGGACTGTTTGAGTTCTGCGGGAAGCGTGCGCATTTTTTCCGGATCGGAATAGACGGCTGGATCGGCAAGAGCGGATTCGATTTCTGCGATGCGGGCTTCGAGAGCGGCGATGCGAGCTTCGGATTCTTCGACCGAATTTTTGAGCGGGGCGAGTGCGCGGGCGCGTTCGGCGACGAATTTCGCGCGTTCGCGGCGTTCGATTTTTCGTTCTTCGGAGGTGAGTTTTTTTTCGGTCTGGAGGGCAGCCGGGGAGGCGGATTCTTCACGCAGGCGTTTTTGTTCGCGGTAGTCTTCGTAGCTGCCGATGTATTCGGTGATACCTTCGGGTGTGATTTCTACGATGCGGTTGGCGATGCTGTTGATGAAAGCGCGGTCGTGGGAAACGAAGCAGATGGTGCCGTCGTAGGATTGCATGACTTGTTCGAGCATGCGGCGCGACTGTGGGTCGAGGTGGTTGGTGGGTTCGTCGAGGAGTAGGAAGTTGGCTGGATTCATCATGAGCTTGACAAACATGAGACGGCTTTTTTCGCCGCCGCTGAGCGAGATGACCTTCTTTTCGACATCGGCGCCGGAGAAGAGGAATACGCCGAGTGTGGCGCGGAGGTTGCCGGTGAAATTTTCGCCGCAGGCATCGGATGCTTCTTCGAGGACGGTGCGGTCGGGGTTGAGGAGTTCGTACTGATCCTGCGAGTAGTAGCCGATTGAGACATTGTGGCCGAGGACTCGTGAGCCGGTGAATTGTGTAGCGCCGGCGATGACGCGCATGAGTGTGGTTTTGCCGAGTCCGTTGGCTCCGATGATGGCGACCTTGTCGCCGCGGTTGATGGAGAGTTTGACATTGTCGAGGACTATTTTTTCGCCATAAGATTTCGAGATGTCCGTGAGAGCGAGGATATTGAGTCCGGGGCGGATTTTTGCGCGGAAGGAAAACCGGAGCGATTTTTCTTCGGGAGGAGCTTCGATGCGGTCGATTTTGTCGAGCTGTTTGATACGGCTCTGCACCTGGCGTGCCTTGGTGGCCTTGTAGCGGAATCGTTCGATGAATTTTTCGGTTTCCCTGATTTCGCGTTCCTGCCGGGCGATGCGGCCGAGGAGGATTTCCTTTCGTTTTTCCTTTTCGACTTCGAAGAATGAGTAGTTGCCGGAATAGATGTCAAGTTTGCGGTTAGCGATGTCGACGATGCGGCGCGCGATGCGGTCGAGGAAATAGGTGTCGTGGGAAATGACGGCGACGGCGCCGGGGAATGTGCGGATATAGTCCTCGAACCACAAGAGCGCGGGGAGATCGAGGTGGTTGGTGGGTTCGTCGAGCAGCAGGATATCAGGACTGGAAAGGAGGAGACGGGCAAGTGAGACACGCATCTGCCAACCGCCGCTGAGGGTGTCGATGAGACGGTCGAATTCTTCGCGGCGAAATCCCAGTCCGAGGAGGATCTCGGCGGTGCGCGCCCTGTAGGTAAATCCGCCATCGGTGTCGTAGGTATGCTGCAGTGAGCCCGAAAGAGCGAGGAGTTCGTCGTGAGCGGCCCCCTCGGGCATGTCTGCGAGTTGATGATTGATCTCTTCGAGGCGGCGCTCGATTTCCATGAGGTGGGCAAAGGGCGAGACGGCGGTTTCGAATACGGTGCGGCCCCTGTCATGGATGACTTCCTGCTGGAGGAGTCCGATGGAGATATTTTTGCGGCGCGCTATATTACCTTCTTCTGGTGCGAGTTCGCCGGTGATGATGCGCAGGAGCGTGGTTTTGCCCGAGCCGTTGGGGCCTACGATGCCGAGGCGGTCTTCGGGGCGTATGTGGAGGGCCACCCTGTCGAAAAGCGTGCGCCCGCCGTAGGAAAATGTAAGATCGCTGATGGTGATCATGGTGTCACTGAAAGAATGTCGTTCGCGGGAACCCCATTTTGCAAAAGAGTCCCCGCACCCTTCCTGTCACTTTCTATGCTTTTGCAGCGGGGAAAAAGACGCCCGCATGACAGGCATATAAATCATGGGACGCGTTGCGCGCCTGATATGATGCCTCAGATATTATGGCGAATTCGGGAATTGAAATAAAGACTGCCGGTCAGGATTTGCCCGTGATTGCGTTGATGAATTCCATGCCGTCCTTCATGTTGCGCTCGAAAGGTTCGCGGAAGCACTCGGGGAAATCGGGATCGAGACGTACGATCTGCCTGGCGTCGGTGTCTATCGAGAGTGGCGAATAATAGCCTTCGTCGCAGACTCCGCCATAGCCGAAAATCTTCGCTCCGATGTTGGCGATGTGTATGGTGCTCACGATCGGCTTGAAGTCCTGCGCGAGATTAGGCGTGTGATGATAGGCGACGGCATAGAGCAGCGGGTCCGGGAGATTCCACTTGGTCGCGAGCATCTTGCCGACATCGCAATGGGTGATGCCGAAGCGGGTTTCGGCCTTGAAGAGCGATATGTTTTCTTCTTGCATGGTTTTGAAGACTGCCTCGTATTCGCCGTGGAGAAACTGGTCGAGCACGAGGATGCCGATGTCATGCAGGAGCCCTGCGATGAAGGTTTCTTCTGAAATGGAGGAATATCCCTTTTTTGCGATGAGCCGGGCGAGGATGGATGTGGCTATCGAGTGTTTCCAGAATTCGGTGTAATTGAGATAGCTTCTGGTGCCGCTGCCGGTGAAGAAGTCCACCATCGAGATGCTGAGGGCAAGGCTGCGGACGGTATTGAACCCGAGGATGACAATGGCCTGCGTGAGGGTTTCGATGCGTTTGGGGAATCCGTAAAATGCCGAATTGACAAGCTTTAGCACCCGCGCCGAAAGAGCCTGATCCATCGAAATGGCTTTGTTGAGGTCGGTGGCCGATGTCGAAGGGTTGTCGACGATCTCGATGATTTTTGAGACGACTGCCGGCAGAGTGGGCAGGTCTTTGATGCGCTCGACAACTTTTCTTACTGAATCCTGATCCATTATATTATTATAAGTCCGTTTCCGATAGATTCCCCGTCAGGCGTGATAGTGGATGTCACAGATATTCGGGATTGCGTTTGATTTCCGCTTTGACTTTGTGCATTTCTTCGATGCCGGCAGTGACCGATGAAAAGAGTCGTTCGATCTGAAACTGGGCAACCCGGATAGTAGCGCCGGCTGTGGTAAGGCTATTGGTGGTCGACACGGCAAGTCTGGAAGTAGTGGCGCCGACTGAGTCGAATACTTTTTTGCGGGTTTGCGAGCCTTTGGCAGGGGCAAACAGCAGGGCAAGTATCGCCCCTGCGGCTGCTCCGCTTACAAATGCCACGCCGTATATCCTGCGGTTGTCACGCTGTGCGCCCTGTCTGGTTTCATTGTCGTGTGTCATTGGCCGTTTTCTTTTCCGTAGTCGTTCCATGTTTCGATCGCCTTGCGCAGCCCGGCGGATATGGCGTGGAAATTGCCGAGAAGCGGGACGGCCGTTTTTTCGATGACGTGCATGGTGGTGCGGATATTGCCTGATGTCAGGCGGACGTTTTCCGCGATTTCCTCGACTTTTTCCATCTGGCCGCTTGTGGTCTTTGTGATGGTGTTGACATCGTCGATGGAGGTCTGCACCATGGTGACCGTTTCGCGGATGTTGACATCTACAGTGTCGATCAGCGTCTTGAGCGATGCCGTGCTGCTGGTGAGATGGCGCGCGACATGGAAAAGTATCGCCGTGATCGCTACCGCGCATACGGCGAGCACTATGAGTGCGAGTGAAAGATAGTTCGATACGTTGCCCATGCTGTGGTCATTTTACAGTTACGGAATGTTTTTTTCAATCTTTAATGATGTGATATTTACCACACTATTTGCCAATCAGCATATTATTTAGAAATAAGTGTCATGGTATTCAGTCACTCCATAGACGTCGCGCACCTTGACGGTGTTTCCATAATTGTCAACAAGTGTACCATTGAAGAGTCCAAATGGCTGGTGATAAATCACGTTAAATACAGGTTTGACGCCAGTTATTTGAGACTTTACGCCGAGTGGTTTGAAGGTAAGTTCGAGCTGGCCTCTGGAGTCGGTGATGCGCCAGGGTTTCATCACGTCTTTTTCGTCGAATTCGAAATTGGCCGGTGAGAGGAGGGAGATGCCGTTTTTGCTCCAGATGGCATTTTCGTTCCACCGTTCGGGATCGGAAATAAGATTGCGGGTCATGTTGGCGCCATTGAGAGAGCCGTCTTCGGCGATGAAGCACATGGACATCCAGCGCCAGTAGGTGTGGTGAGGGTAGTAGGCTTTGTGTTCGTCGAGAAACGCCGTGTCGGTAGCCGGATCGAATGTGATGGTTTTGCCGCCGAATCTGAGCTGGCCTGTCGCGGGAGCGGGGACTTTGTGAGAATACATCGAGTGAGACTGGCCGATGGGGAGGCTGACGACGAGGGGATTGGATTTGACGGGGTCTTCGAGCATAGTGACAGTGCCTGAGACTGCGGGGGCGTCTTTCGTGGCGGCGATGTCGAAAGTGATTTCGTGGCCTTTGCCGGCTGCGAGCATGTTTTTGACGGAAATCGAATAGCCTTTGACGCTGATCGAGCATCTGCCGTCCCAGATGGAGTCGGTGATGGTGACACAGTTGTCGACGCGTATCTGCTTGTAGCGCGCGGCCTTGCCGGCTTTGCGGTCGTAGACGTAGAAGAACGAATTTTTGATGAACCTGTAGTCGAGAATGGCAAATCCTATGGCATAGTCGCTGTTGACGAACATGTAGAACTGCCACTGTTTGAGGCGGCCGTCCTTGATGGCCTGGGGAGCGGAACCGGGGAAGCCTGGCATCTTGGCCTTGTCGAGATTGATAGCGCGCGGCGGCGTGACGAATGTGCCGAAATTGATCTTGCCATTTTCTACAAGTGATGCCGGAGCGGGGACGGGACTTTTGAAATTGTTGGGGTCAGTCATGTGTCGTCTCCTCGTTGTTCGGATATATTATCCATTATATATAATACTGGCGGTTTTTTCTGAAATATTCAAAAGTGAGAGCAAGGCCGTCGCGGAGGGTGGTTTTCTGGTGCCAGCCGAGTTCGGTCGAGATCAGTGATGTGTCTGCGGCGAAGTCGCCGACTTCGATTTTTTTGTATTCGCCCGGCCAGGGGATGAGTTCGTACGCGCCCTCGCCCGCGATGTCGATGAGCATGCGCACCATGTCGATAAACCTTGTCTGCTGCCGCGACGCGACATTGTATATCCTGCCGTTTGCGGTGTCCGAGGCGGCCGCGAGCAGAAATGCGTCGACGATGTCATCGATGTAGGTATAGTCGCGCAGTTGCGATCCGTCTCCGAAAACCCGGATCGTGGCGCCGGTGAGTATAAGGCCGACGAACCAGTTGAGGATGCCGAATTTCGAGTGTTTTATCTGAGCGCGCGGGCCATAGCCATTGCTGCATCGCAGGACGGTGGCGCGAATGCCATGCACGCGGTGGTAGATGAGATGATAATATTCGCCGGCGAGCTTGTCGGCGCCGTAGATGTCGACGGGACATGTGGGTGAGTCTTCGGTGACCGGCACTTTGGCAGGCGCGCCATAGACGGCTCGCGTGGACGCGTAGACGATGCGGGCTGAGGGGTTTCGATGCCGGATAGCTTCGAGCAGCACCATGTTGCCGCGGCAGTTGATGTCGATGTCCGGAAAGGGGTCGGACATGCTGTCGGTATGGCTCGACTGGCCGGCGATGCTGAAAACGAAATCCCGGTCCTGCACGAGCCGCCCTACCCCGGCGGCGTCCCTGATGTCACAATCATGCACCGTGACATTGCCGACGATGCCGTCGATGTTATGTGGATTGGCGCCATGTCCCGGCAGATCGACATCGAGCAACGCCACTTCCGAGCAAACGGGGGCGAGGCGCATGGCGATACTGCTGCCGATAAATCCCAGCCCGCCCGTGATCAGCACTTTTTTTCCAGCGAATTTTTCGAGCATATTTCCCCTGCCCGCCACCACTTCATGCCACGGCGCGGCGTTTTCAATATTCTATCACCTTTTGGGCTTATGTGAAGGCCACACAACTACCTTGCGGCTGGCGACACTTGTCGCCCGGCATTGCGGAGCCGTTTTTCGCAGTCAACCCCAGAACCCCCTGTTTTTGCGCTTTCGCAAGAAAATGTGACAATATATTACTTTCCAACAGCGGCATATTCAGTTATATTGTTATCTCAGACAGACCCGGCAGCCGGGACAGTCGTGGATAGTGCGTGCCATAATGCCGCGCATCCGACTCGGGAAATACTCTATGACTGAAAGCAATACGGACAACAGACGAAAATCCATCGGCGTACTTCCGATGATCGTACTGCTGCAGCTATGCTCATTTGTCGTCGTGACGATGGGCGTGGTGGCATTTTCCGAATCGCTGTTTTTCAAGATGTATGTCAACTCGAAAAAAAGTGATTTCACCTCGATCGCCGAGACAATCGAAGAAACGATAGGCGGCAGCGAAAAACTGAAATTCGACGCCTACCAGACAAACATGCTCAACCTTTCGGCCGGACAGATCAGCAGCCGCATAATTGTCATGGACACTTCGGACAAAGTGATATTCGACTCCAAAGGCGTGCTGTTCGGCCGGAAATATACAAAACCATACATTGACGACATGCACGGAAGATCATCCATATTTATCGACCGCGTAACAAACAGCGAACACATCTACCGCAACGTATCATCCCTGCCCCTGATATACAGCGGCCGGGGCGACAAATACCTCATCTTCGCCGACCCGCTCCGCAGCAACGACAAACTTGTCGGCAACATAGTGATCGAACACCCGGCCGCCATCCCGCAGGCATATCTCGACCGGCTGCGCCGCATCATCACAACCTTCTTCATCTCATGCTTCTTCATCGTTTTCACCATCACTACCGTTGTCACCAACCACAACCTCATCACGCCACTGAGAAAAATGCGCGCCATTATGTCCGAAGCGGTCGATAACGACTTCGACCCCGAGACACAGAAAAATTTCACCATACAGTTCAGCTACGCGGAAATCATGAAATTCGCGCGCACCTTCTTCACAACCCTTTCCGCACTCAAGAAAAAACAGGAATCCCTCAAAACCGAAAACCAGAGCCTGATCAATCTGCTGACCGAACAAAACACCCGGGCCGAAGCCGCCGCGAAAAAACAGAAACTACTCGAATTCGACCTGCGCCTCGCCCACAACATCCAGCAGGAACTCCTCCCGCAGGTCTACCCCAAAATCGACGGCGTCACCATCAGCGCAGCCAACTTCCAGGTCGGCGAAATCGGCGGCGACTGCTTCGACTTCTACAAATTCGACGACGACCGCCTCGGCGCATTCATCGGCGACGTATCCGGCAAAGGCATCGCAGCCGCCATCGTCATGAGCATGGTCACCATCCTCTTCTCACAACTCAAGGACCGCTCCGAATCACCAGGACACCTGCTCACAAAAGTCAACGAAGTCATGTACCGCCACTTCGGACTCCAACACTCCATCTTCATGACCTGCTTCTTCCTCGCCATCGACTCACGCACCAACCAGATGCTCTTCTCCAGCGCCGGCCACAACCCTCCCTACCTCTACCGCAAAAATACCGGCGAAATCATTTCCATCGAAAGCGAAGGCTTCGGCCTCGGCATGTTCCCAAAAGTCATCTACGAAGAAAAAACCCTCGACCTCCAGCCCGGCGACAAACTCATCCTCTACACCGACGGCGTCATCGACACACGCAACCCCGAAGGCACTCTCTTCAGTTCCGAACGCCTCGTCGAAACCATCCGCAAACACTGCGACACCAACTGCTACCGCCTCACGCACCTCATCATCGAAGACCTCGAAGAATATGCGGCCGGCGCCTCACGCACCGACGACATGACCATCATAGTCATCGAAATTTCCGAGAAAAAAACTACCCCCGCATGAACACCACAACACTGAAACAACTCCTCACACTGCCAGCACTCGCCGTCTGCACCCTGCTCGCCTGCACCACACTATCCACAGCAGCCGACACCACACCACAACCTCCCAAACCCGCAGTCTCCGACCGCACAAAAAAAGCCAAGGAAGAAGCTGCCACATCCACCACCGCACAACCGCCTGCCACATCCATCGAACCCACCCCACCCACTCCCTCACAACCCACAACCGAAAACACCCCGCAATCCGAAAACACTATCGACGAATCCGAAGACGAAGAAATCCCCACCGGCGATACATCCGAAACAGACTACGACACCTCCGATACCAGCGACACACAGACTGACGCTGACACCAGCGAAGCAAACCGCGCCTACGCCGAAGAAGAATACAACAAAGCCGTCGACCTCCACATGAACGGCATGGTCATCGAAGCCATCCCCCACTACCGCAGAGCCGTCTCAATGAACCCCGGCATGGCCGCCTACCACGCCGACCTCGGCGAAGCCTACAGAATACTCGGCGACCTCCGCTCATCCATCTACGAACTCGAAAAAGCCATCGAAATCTCACCCGGCCTCGTCAACGCCATCACCACCCTCGGCGTCATCTACGAAGCACTCAACCTCCCCCAAAAAGCCATCCACTACCACCGCCTCGCCATCAAAATGAAACCCGGCCACTACGTCGCACACAACAACCTCGGCCACGCCTACGACTCCATCGGCCTACTCAACGCCGCTATCGAAAACTACCGCGCCGCCATCGCCATCAACAAAGACTTTGCCCCAGCCTACGACAACCTCGGCACATGCCTCATGCGCAAAGGCCAAGCCTCCGAAGGCATCGAAGCCATAAAAAAAGCCATCGAAGTCACCGACCCCGCCAACCCCCAGATCGGCATGTTCTACAACGACCTCGGCGCCGCATACGTCATGCTCAAAGACTACACAAGCGCTTACACCGCCTTCGACAACGCCAAAAACATCCTGCCTGACAACATGGACATCAGAAAAAACTTCGAGTACATAAAAGAGTACATCAATGGCACAAAAAACAATTAAAAAGAGACACCTCGGCGACAACCCCCCAGTCAATTTCACCGACCTCTCATACATCATGCCCCTGCTCTGCGGTGCCCCGTTCAACGATCGCACAAGCTCACCGGTACTCATCGACCCCAACGCCCGCGCCACAGTATCGCTTTGCTCGAAACTCGGCCGTCTCCCCCTCTGGTACTCTTACGAAAACATGACAAAACAACTCATGCTCAACCGCTACGAAGCCGACGACCTACGCAGCACCGAATACACCCGCTGGACCGTCAAACAGTATCCCCACCGCCCATACGACTTCATCATCATCGCCCCGCCCATCGGCTCAGTCGCATACCTCTCGGCCATGCTCGAAGCCCCCGTACTGCCACTCAACTACTCAGTACGCATCACCCACGACAGATTTCGACCCGACGACCTCAAAACCCACTCCGAACAAGCCCGCAAATACGCAGAACCATACCTCAAAAAAGACCCCGACATCGAAATCATCCACGAATACGATCCCATCCACGACAGATTCTCCGAAATCAACGGCACAGCCCTGCGATTCCGCTTCACAAGACTACCAAAACACTACACCGACTTCATCAAAACCAACCTCAAACCAGGCGGCACCATACTATTCATCGAGTCACGCACCGGCTGGCGGCAATTCCTCTCTCCCACACCACAGTTCTTCCATCAAATAGGCCGCTTCTCAGGCATCCCATGCGACGAATTCATACAAGGCAGCAAACGCATCGGTACATTCCTCGAACAATTCCTCCTCGACTCCACACAATACAAACTCCCCTACCGCCACGACATCCTGCCCGAATCCCGCTACGGCGTCGTGCCAGCCATGCGCCGCGAAGTCATCAACACCGCTCACGATGCCCGCGCCAACGTCCTGCTCGTCGCCAACAGCGACATCTACCAGATCAGCCGCCTCGCCACCCAACTCTTCATCACCTCCGCTTTCAAAGACGGCACCCACCCCCTCTACTGCTACATCCACACAGGCTCTTTCATCAACCCACAAGCATGCATGCAGACATCCACCATCCCCATCTGGCTCCCGGCACCAAGCCCTGAAGCATTCGACTTCGCATCGGACATCATCAACTCTTACTCCTACGACCTCGACGAAATCCTCATCGCACTCGAACCCACCGTCGTCAAAACCCCCGACTACGTCGACATCCGGCAATGGGCAGCCACCCTCAAAAATCCCACCGCCATCAACATGGTCGGCGCCACTCACAAAAACTGGTACCGCTCCACATCCGCCATGTTCAGATACTGGCCCGAAGTCAACAGATGGGCCGCACGCCGCAAAGAACCCCTCGACTTCCGACCCTCACTCGACAACATCATCGAAGGCTCCGAATCCTGCGGCGCCACCTATCAGTTCGTCCCCTTCTCCGACTGACACACCCCCAGTAATACACCAATCCGCCTTCATACTCATGAACACAACATCAAAATCATACATCATACACTCCCAAGATGACATGATCTATACCTTGCATTATCTGCCCTCTATCCGATCATAATGAAAGTTATCCACATGTGTTTGATGCCGCATCTCACAATATCGCCTATGACTACGCAATGTCTTTCCTGAAGCGGCATACAACGTCATGGCAAAAGATGTATCTCGACATTTGCGGCCGCGAAACACCCCTAACTGGCGATCATCCGGCGATCATTAGATTATTAATAAAGGTTTCAGACACAGAAACAGACAAAACAAAACTTCTCTGAGAGGGAATAGTCAAAAGTAACCGTTCACGGAGATAATCAGACAAGCAGGGAAGGTAGCGGAAGAGCAGAGGTTGAGGCTGAGATGGAGTCGAGGATGATGTCGAGGGGGGAGCGGTGGTGGATGGAGCAGGTGGCGAGGATTGTCCAGATGCGTTCGCTCCAGTGTCGGCCTGTGGTGCTGCGGATGCCGTGTGTGACGCGGCGGTCGATGACGGCGTGGCGGATGGTTTGTTCGGCGGTGTTGTTTGTGGGG
>CAZQSL010000111.1:0-11724 GCA_964595945.1 uncultured bacterium | reverse complement strand
TCTTTCGAACACATCAGGGTGACGGACCTTGGACTATTGAAAGGCCAGGCACCTGCGTCAGAAGAAAATGTGGATACAGTCGTGGAAAAGGTAAAAAAGGCACTTGCGTGTCAATAAACTCGAGTGCCTCTTGGGCATGAATGGAGTACGTCATGAACCGCTTTGTCAGATATGCCTTATTGACGTTACTGATTGTGATTACTGGATTTCTAATGGGAATCCCCAGAAGCTGCGATTGCGTTTCAGCCCTTGCACAAGTGGCTTTTGCGGCTGAAGCCAACTCGAAACCTGCCATGAAAACACCCGATAAAATCATTGTCTATTATTTCCGCGGTACTTCCCGTTGTGTATCATGCCGCAAGATCGAAGCTCTGACTGATGAAGCCATTCACAAGAACTTATCGAAAGAAATCGAGTCAGGTCTCATCGAGTGGAAACCGATAAATGTGGAAACACGTGACACAAGACATTTCATCGATGAATACCAACTTTACACAAAATCGGTAATCGTTTCTCAGATCAGAAACGGCAAAGAGTCGAAGTGGAAAAACCTCGATAAAGTCTGGAAACTTCTCGGAGATGAGGATGGCTTCAAAAAGTATGTCACAGATGAAGTGGCTGCTTATGTTGCCGAACTTAAGAAACCATTGCGCAAACCCACAAAAGGCAGGACTCCGAAATGACACAGGCATTTATACTTGGCGCTGCTTCGGCGCTCTGGTTGGGTATACTCACTTCGATCAGTCCATGTCCACTTACAACGAACATAGCGGCAGTATCGTTTGTGGGACGGAGGGTTGGCAACCCGGCGATGGTACTCATATCAGGTATGCTGTACACGGCAGGCAGGTCTCTTGCGTATGCTGCAATAGGCGCTCTCGCCGTGTCAGGCATGCTCTCGATACCTGGTGTTTCGTTCTTTCTTCAAAAGAACATGCACTTCGTGATCGGGCCGATCCTGTTGGTAACAGGAGTTGTTCTGACCGGTATTATCCCCATCAATATATCAATTTCAATTGATGCAGCCCGTCTGCAGAAGAAATCTGAAAAATGGGGACTGCTCGGTTCGGCCATGATCGGCATATTGTTCGCGTTAGCATTCTGCCCAGTTTCCGCCGCACTTTTTTTCGGAAGTCTCATTCCGCTTTCAATCCAGCATGGATCCCGCATTGTTCTTCCAACTCTCTATGGCATAGGGACAGGCCTTCCAGTAATAGTATTCTCAGTCCTGATCGCCTTCGGAGCCGGAGCAGTCGGAAAAATGTTCAATGCAATTGCGAAATATGAAATATGGGCAAGACGGCTCACTGGAATAGTATTTATTGTAATGGGAATATATCAGATCACTGTTTCACTTGTCAGCTCGAATTGAAATATAGTGCCCATTACCGACACCGCGCTCACTATTAAGCCCCGAGAGTAAACCTGAACGATGCGCCATTGCCTGTCGATGATTTGATCCATATTGTTCCACCGAAAAGTCCGACGATGCGTTTAACGATGGAGAGTCCGATGCCCGAGCCTTTGCAGGCGCTATCATTGTGCAGGCGCTGGAAGACTTCGAATACCCTTGCGTGATTGCCTGGGGCAATGCCAATGCCGTTGTCTGATACAAAGAAAACTGTCTTGCCGTCGATATCTTCCGTTCCGATTTCGATGTGTGGAGAAGGATTGTCCGGATTGGTATATTTTATGGCATTACTTATAAGATTGTCGAAAAGCTGCCTGACGCGTTCTGGTTCGCCGGTAAAACCCGAAGGAAAGTCTCCGATGTCTATCGTTATGCCCTTGTGCGCGATTTCGGTCTCGTATTGCCTGAGTATTTCGTCGATGATTGTCCTGAAATCAATCGGCAGATTACGGTTTTTGTCATGGCCGATTCTGGAATAGTCAAGGATCACGTCGATGAGGCGGATCATTTTGTTAATATTGTCATTGATGCGTCTGATGTGGGGGAGTCCCTCATCTCTCAGGGAGTCGGCAAGTTTGCGTTCGATCATTGCCGTGGATGCTGAGATCACGGCGAGCGGGCCCTTGAGTTCGTGAGAAATGGTATACCCAAAGGCTTCGAGTTCTGCATTTTTAGAGACAAGTTCGGCAAGCATACGTTCATTTTCGCGTTCGAGCTGTTTTCGTTCGGTGATATCGTAAGCGATAGCAAGCAGATACTGCGTGCCCTCGCTGTCGAAAAAAAGTCTCTTTTCGGCAATCTGCCATCTTTTGTGGCCATTGGAAACGGTGATCACTTCTTCATTGATATTTGGCAGGCCGGTCGTGAATACTTCGATTTCCTTTTGTCTGAAAATATCGGTTTCGGATTTTTTGATGAAGTCGTGGTCAGTCTTTCCGATCAGTTCGGACATTGGTTTGCCAAAGATGTCTGAAATGATCCTGTTGACCAGTATCCATCGGTGATTACGGTCTTTGACGGCGAGGGGTGAAGGGATGTTATCGATGACACACTGGAGAAATTCTTTAGTGCGTCTGTATTCGCGTTCGTTTCGCATACTTGTTTCGAGCGCGAGTTTGAGATCGGTGATATCGTGCGATATGCCGAGGAAAAGTGATACTTCGCCGTCTTTGTTTCTGAAAGGGGCCGAATTGGTCGTATGCCAGCGCCATTCGCCGTTTTTCTGCATTATCCGGTATTCGATACCTTTCTGCTTTTGTCCGGTCAGAAAGGTTTTCTGCAGGAGGTCATAAAATGACGTGATGTCTTCTGGATGGATGAATTTGCCGAATGGGATTCCGATGACATCGCGGATTTCAAAGCCTGTAGCCTCGGTCCAGTTGGGTGATATGTAAGTACATACACCCTTGTCTGTGAGGAGATAGATAAAATCGTTTGCGTTTTCGACGTATGAGCGGAAGCGCTCTTCATTTGTGCGGAGGTATTCTTCCCACCATTTACGAGGCGTAATGTCGATGATTACAAGATGGCACCGCGTACCGTTTGCGGCAGCAGTCGCGGTGAAACTGTAGTGTTTTTCGTGAGAGTCGCAAAACACTCTGACTTCGATCGTCTGGCGCATATCCTCGGAAAAAACTTTGCCGAGAAACTGTTCAAACAATGCAATGTCCGCCGGTACTATGAAATCGGCAATGTTTCTGTCATGCAGATGCCCTGCCTCCGAAGCGAAAAGCGACGCGCCGAATGCGTTGGCACTCGTGATGCGCCCATCTCTTTCGAGCAGCAGATAGCCGCAAGGAGTTGTGTGCATCTGTTCGAACAGTTCATTGTATTTGTCAGTAATGCTGCTTTTATCGATCAGTATTTCGTCGCGCTCATGCGTCACAGTGCGGAGTTTATCTCGCAGGCTCAAGACAAGCGCTCTGAAACCATCGATATCCCCGGCCGCTGCCAGCGCTTCAATCGTTTCGCCGAAAACGTTATCGTCCTCATAACCGCCATTGATTACAGGGATGTCCTGATTATCCATAGTCGTTACCCAAGCAGTCTTCAAGTATCCTGAAAAGCCGCAAACAAGATATAATGGTCATATGCAAACAACTGACAATTTTCCTGATAGGATATATCAAGATGATTGATAAGGCAATTGGTCGGGAAAAAGTCCTGGCTTGAAGCGGTATCGTCCTCGTGGCGGAAAACCATTGACGGCTGGCAATCACTCTCCGCCTGGATGTCTGCCGCCTGGTTTTGGAGAGGTACGCTTGAGTGTAAGCAGCCCGAGGGCAGGGATAAGCGCAACGAGACAGATGAGCCCGGAGACGATGAGGGCATCCTGATAGCCCGCGATGGTGGCACGCTTCATCACCTGGGACGAAAGGATTGCCGGCGCCTGCAATTCGGCAAGCCCATGCGACTCGCCGATGCGTTGCCCGAGTTGAGCCAGCGACTGCAGAGCCGACTGGGTGGCCGAGCCGTACTGAGTGATTCTTTCGGCGAAAACCGACTGGTGAAATGCCGCGCGATCATTGGAATACGTTCCGAGAAATGCTACTCCGAATGCGCCGCCGACCTGCATGAGTACTGTCAGTACCATCGACACTTCACCGATCTGAGAGGGTTTGACCACATTCATCGCGGTCGCGTTGAGCGGTGTGTTGAGCGCGCCCATTCCGATGCCGGAAATTATCAGAGGTATCAGTATCGCTGCCGATGAGGTCGATGTATCGAGATTGTAAAGCATAAGGGTGGAAGCTCCGAAAACCGCGAAGCCTCCGAACAGAAAAATATTGGGCCCGATCTTGTCGACAAGCCGTCCGGCTATGGGCATGACAATGCCCGAGGCAAGCGCGCCGGGGGCGAGTATCCATCCGGTTGTCATAGCCGAGTAGCCAACGAGATTCTGAAAAAACAGTGGCAGAATAAACATCCTGCCGAACATTGAAACCGAGCGAAGGACATTGAGTACCGAGATGATGCAGAAATGGAAATTGGAAAATACAGTGATGTCCATGAGAGGGTGTTTAGCGATGAACTCCGCAACGACGAATCCGACGAAGCCTGCGAGGGAAAGTGTGTACATCAACATGATAAAGCCGGATGTCCAGCCCTCGCGCTGGCCTTCTGTCAGCGCGGTCAACAGGCATCCGAGACATACCGCAATGCCTATGAATCCAGCGAAATCGAATGGGCGCGGGTTGAGCGGACGGAATTCGCGGATGTTGATCATGGTAAGCAGAAAAGTCAGCAGGCCGAACGGAAGGTTGATGTAAAAAATGTAACGCCAGTTGATCGAGTCGACAAGATATCCGCCGAGGGTGGGGCCGACAGTCGGGGCGATAACGATGACGATACCGAATATTCCGAAGGCCGCACCGCGCTGCCGTGGCGGGAAGAGTTCGGTAATGACGGTAAATCCGGAGGGTGTCATGATGCCGCCGCCAAGGCCTTGCAGTATCCGAAAGAAAATCATCGACTCGGTATTCCACGCAATACCGCAGAGCATGGAAGCGGCAGTAAATATTGTCAGCCCCAGCAGATAGGTAGCCTTGATGCCGGTCTTTTCCCGCAGCCAGCCGGTAGTCATCGTGAAGACTGCGTATGAGATGGCGTAGGACTCGACGATCCATCTGATCACGTCGGAATTGGTCGAAAACGCTGCCATCATACGAGGCAGGGCGACATTGACGATGTTACCGTCGAGCACCGCCATAAAAAGTCCGAGCATGACCGTGATCAGAGCGGGCCATCGGTATTTTTCGGCGTATTCGGTATCTATCTGAAGAGACGGTGGAGGCATTGTGATTCCCGGTTTCCTCAATGTGCATTTTTGATGGTTACGATGGCGTTCATGCCGGGGCGCAGCCCCTCGGGATGGTCATCGAGCATGATCTTCACGGGGATGCGCTGGGTGATCTTGATGAATTGTCCCGTGGGATTGCCCTGCGGGATCAGTGAGAATTTCGAATTGGCCGCCGCGCCGATCACTCTGATCTTGCCGTGCAGGACTTTGCCCGGCATGCCGTCGACTGTGATCTTTGCTTCAGATCCAATTTTAATTTTGTCGAGATTGGTCTCTTCGATATTGGCAGTCACCCACATCGTGTCGGTGTCGAGCACATAAAACACCGGCTTGCCGGCTGCCACGACCTCATATTTCTGCGATACCTTTTTGGCGACAATGCCGTTGACAGGGCTGGTAACGGCTGTTTCATCGAGCGCAATGGCCGCCTGAGCGACAGCGGCTTCAAGTTCGCGCACCTTTGCCCTGAGCGACAAAACGGTGTTCCGAGCGACTTTGATATCCATTTTCTGTTTTTTGGAAAGCTCCAGTGAAAGGGCAGCTTTCTGTCGGTTTTCGCGGGCGATGTCGACCTGCGAACTGTCGATCTGGGTGACTCTCAGATTGTTACGCGCAATATCGAGAGTTTTCTGCGCGTCGACAACTTCCCGCTCTACCTGAGCGAGCCGGTCACTGGCAATGCTCGCGTTTGTCACGGCAAGATCGTACTGGGCCTTGGGAGTGACCCCCTTGTCGTACAGGCTTTTCGCGCGTTCCATATCGTTTTTGGCCTGAGCGGCATAGGCAGCCGCTTCGCTGCGGTGATCTGAGGCACGGTGCAGATTGACCTCGGCGCGCTCGATGTCCTTATCTATTTTTGTAGTGCTGATATTCTGCTGAGTCGTGGAAATCCGCACGGATTTGTCCGCCTGTATGACCGAGGACTCGGACTGCGCGATAGAAATAGCCGAGCGGTCGGCAGTCAGGGCAAGATTGGTTTCGGCCTTTGCAAGCTCATTGCGGGCCTGTTCGAGACCGGCACGGGCGCGGGCGAGAGCAAGCTGATAGTCAGCAGGATCAATGACCGCGAGAGCCCTGCCTCTGCGGACACTATTTCCCTCTTCGACCCGCAGGGTGATGATCCTGCCGGCTGACCTGGACGAAACGGGTATCAGATCGGCGTCAATCTGAGCGTCGTCGGTACTCGTGTAATTGAGTCTGAAAACCGCCCATTGCGCGCCCCATATTCCAAATGCTATTACGATGATCGCAAGGACCGCAAATACTTTCTTCTTGTTAGGCCCGCCATTGCCGGCAGTTTTTTCGCCTGGGATATTCGATCCGTTAGTCTGCTCCATTACTGTTCCTTTCACATATAACTTATACAGGGTTCATTCGTCGCCGCGGCATCGCATGGATGTGTCCGGACCGATTGATCCGGCAGCCGATTCCCGCACCTTTTCAAGCAGCTTGCCGAGCGACTTGAGCTCGCGCTCATTCATGCCCGACATGATTCGGTTGACATTTCCAAAGTGTGTCGGCAGGATGTCGAAAAGGAACTGTTTTCCGAAATCCGTCAACCGCACTATCGTCATCCGGCGGTCAGTAGGATGCGCCTCGCGCCGCACATGTCCCGACTTTTCCAGTCCGTCGAGCAGTCCAGTCATCGTGGCGCGCGTGACTCCGCACCGATGTGCTATTTCACAAGATGTCAGTTCTCTATCCATGTCCTCGAAAAGTATCATCAACACGCGAAACCGCCCTTGCGTCAGGTTGTACTTCTTGAGATAGCCACCCATGTAGTCGTCAATCGTATCGGCAACACTCACGATGGCAAGTGTCACTACGAGCGCTGTGGCATTGACCTCCGGGATTCTCTCCGCTATTTTCCTGATTGACTCGTATCTCGGGAGTTCCTTGATTTCGAGTAAAGACATCGTTAGCCCTCATACTGTCATTGCCCATATAATAAGCTTCCTAACGATTGATTTCAATAGGGTAGTGCATGAAAGGAAAGTACTGAAAGCCGAATAAATCAATGGAGCCAATTGTAAAAAGGTTCCTGATTACCCCCTGAAACTAAATACCTATCCGTAAATAATATTGTCAAAGAGAAATAAGAGAAGTAAAACAGAAAGCATGAAAGCGACGAAATCATGGACAGTATCAGACGAAATGTGGAAGAGGGTAAAGCCACTGATTCCAGCGCGCAAGCGAGACGAAAACAAAGATTATGTCAGGCGTCCCGGAGGGGGACGAAAGCCAATGGACCCGCGAGTGGTTTTCGAGGCGATTGTTTATGTGCTGCGAACGGGGATACTGTGGAAGGCTTTGCCGCGTGAATTCGGGAGCGCAAGCAGCGTGCATCAATACTTTCTTGAGTGGAAGGAAGCCGGATTATTCGAAGCAATATGGATACAGGGGCTTGCCGAATATGATGAAATGCAGGGAATCGCCTGGTCGTGGCAAAGCATCGACGGCTCTATGGTGAAAGCGTCCCTTGCACTTGAATCCGTCGGACCCAATCCAACGGATCGGGGAAAAAAATGGAACAAAAGCAGCATTCTTGTCAACGAGCGTGGAGTCCCGTTGTCGTTTGTCGTGAATGGAGCAAACACGCACGATGTGAAACTGCTGGAGAAAACGATGGATAACATAGTTGTCGCCCGACCCTCTCCAACAGAATGCGTGCAGAATCTTTGCCTCGATAACCGATAGTTATACCGGTTTGCTCCAGTTAGCCTGTGCCTTGATCACTTGTAGACAAAATATAGTTACTTGAGGATAAGCAGTAAGTGGCTGGATGGATCATACTCGATTGTTGATCTGTGTTAAACCGTGCAGTTCTTATAGTAAGTCGCCTTTGCCGCGCTTGGATAGGCTCTGTATGTGTCAAATGGTTGAAATACATGAATTATCAGGTATAATAATTTGCTGTGTCATTCAAATTTGCCGTATGGCAATTACAAGCGCAAACAATATGGATAATTCTGAAACAATACCAGATGTTTTTACTTTCGATGAAGCGACTCCGTTTGCTGTTGTGGTATTGGAATATGAAAACGGGTATAAAGTGAAGTCCGCTTCCGAATCAGTTTTCGGGCTATGTGGCTATGGAAAATCCGCACTGGAACAGATGCCATATCTGTTCGCTGCAATTCTGGCCAGGGAAAATCAGGGGACGGAGTTTGGCCGGGCACTCGAAAACGGCAGTGTCCAAGACGGTGAATATACGACCGGATGGATCATGTCAGATGGTACGAAAAAATCATTTAACACAATATGGAAAACAAGAATAGGCTTTGAATACAATCACACTTATGTATATGTGTATATTAGTGATGTAACCGCAATCATATCACAAACAAGAGAATCCCAGAATCAGCTTGAGACTCTGAAGGACATCACTGAAGGTATAGAAGATATCGTAATGGCCGTTAATTATGACGCCACCATAAGATATCTCTCTCCTTCAATAACTCGCAGATTCGGATATGACGCCAATGAGCCAATAGGCCGGAGTGTGTTCGAATATATTTCTGACGAAGATATCCCACGCGCTGTGCATGCTTACAATCGGGCTTTTGACAATCCGGGAACGGTTATAAATGCCGATTCGTATTTTCGCCATAAAGAAGGTCATTATATACCAGTATCAGGACTTGGCAAGGCGGTTTGGAATGCATACGGTGAAAAGTTCGTCGTCGTTGTCGGTCGAGAGCTAAACGAAATGCCCAGTGATCAACTCATGCTCAAAAACAACGAGGAAAGACTGCGAGGCATATTTGCCGAATCTCCCATTGCCATCGGTTTTTTTGACAAAAATGGAAAAATCATTGATGTAAACAAAGCTTTTCTGCGATTATTCGGCATATCCGGCCTTTCGGTGATAAAAGACAAACTGATCTGGAAATCGAAAGGGTTGTCCCCGGAAGCTGTAGATAAGCTACAGTCCGGCAGCCCAATCAGGATGGAATTACTCTACAGCTTTGACGAAGTGATCAGGTGTGGCGTATATCCGACATCTCGTAGTGGCAGCATCTATCTCGATGCACGCATCACCCCCTTGCTGAGAGTTACCGAAGGTGCGGATAACCAGATATACATCATCCAGATACTCGACATCACCGATCGTGTCAGGGCGGAAAAAAGTTTGCGTGAAAGTGAGGAAATATACAGGACACTTGCCGAATCAGCCCAGGACCTCATTTTCATCATAGATCGTCATGGCGTGTTTGAATACGTTAACGGTTTCCTGTGCAATCTTGTTGGTCTTGCTCCGTCAGACCTGACAGGAAAGAGCCACATGGCCGTTTCTTACGATTTTTTCAGTGAAGCTAACAGGCTGCTTTTCGCTCGTGTTTTCAAAGATAATGTATCGGTGAATTTCGAGCACGAAATACGCTCTAACGAAGCATATTGGTACGACACGCTTGTCGTGCCGCTACGTCGCGAAGAAGGTAAGGTCATATCGGCCCTTTGTATTTCACGTAATATCACGGACAGGAAAAAGATGGAGGAATCACGCAATGATTTCCTCAATTCGGTTACCCATGAACTCCGCACTCCGCTCGCCACGATAATCGGTTATGCGGAAAACATGATGGCTGACACGTCGCTATCTGAAAAATCTCGTGAGATGATCGGCATCATCCGTGACCACGCAAAAAATGAAACAGCCATTGTCAATGAACTAATCGCCATCGCTTCCATGTACAAAGGGGAAAACCACTATGACATGCAGGAGTACAACGGATATGATTTCTTCGAGGAAATAAAACCCATACTGGAAAATGCCTGTGAAAATGCAGTCGCGGCGACCCGGGGAAAGTGCCTGCGTGAATTCACGGTCACCATCTCCGAGGCGCTGAAAGAAAAAACGGTTTATTGCGACGGACAAGTCCTGCGCAAGGTATTTTCGGACCTCGTAACAAAGCTCGTTTCACTGGCTAATACAATGGAAATCCGTGCCAGCATCACATTTGAGGCTGAAGGAGATAGTCTGACCACATCCATCTGGTCGAGCGGGAAGCGACTGTCGAAAAGCACGATGGACCTTGCATTTCAACCATTTCTCACCGAAACAGATTCTGCCGGCTACAGACAGCCACTCGGCGAAGGTCTCTATCTTGCGAGAAAGCACATTCTCATGCATGGGGGCGAAATCGAGTTTGACAGGGACCGGCAAGAAGGCTGCATGCTCAAGCTTATCATGCCATTCAGAAGAAAACTGTCGACATCAGCGAGTCGCTCCGGCCTTTCCAGGACAGTAGTGGTCGTCGATGACAATCAGGATATGCTTTCTCTGATGAAAGATATTTTTGAACTCGATAACATTACTGTCTACACCGCCGCATCATGTAAAGAATTCAGAGCCATCATCCTCAACATGACCAACAGGCCTGATGTCGTTTTCATGGATATACAACTCCCTGATGGCAATGGCGCAGACCTTGTGTCGCAAATGAAGTCTGAAGGCGTATTCCTTCCACGCAGGCTATATTTGTTCAGTGCGCGCGCATCGCACGAACTCAATTCTATCGCTCTTCGCATCGGCGCCGATGGTTACTTTACAAAACCGTTCGATATTGGCGATTTTTTGAAAGCCGTCATGGATATCTAACACAAATCAGTCCTGTATGAGAGTCTTTCACTCATGGTTATATAACACCGGCTCGTCGAAGTGGCACTCAAAAACGAATAATCACAGAAAAACGAAGTCACACATCGGTTATCTATACGTTGGTCTCTTTTTGTATTAAAACGATATTTAATACAATATAATCGGCTGTATACACAACAACATGCGCCGCAAATACCTCGCGCACACCCTCTTGCCCCGTTAAATGCAGTCTGACAACAAACCTCGCGCACTTTGAACTGATTTGCGGGGGCCAAATATTCAACGATATGAAGAATTATGATGATGACCATAAATATAGCAAATTCTGAGTGGCTAATGAAGCTCCCCGCCGCAAGCAGCGGGAAATCAGACCCGAAGAGATTAATTCCAATACAGCTTACTTAACAACAATGCAATAAAAAAGGTTTGCCATATTGTCGTTTGAGCTCGAGCGATGATATGGGATTTTTGCTCTGCGTGAGCAGATAAATGGCCATGAACCACTTCTTTAATGGCAGTTTTGTGCTGTGAAAAATGGTGCCCGAAGTGACGGAAGTCTGGTGATCGCAGCGTGCGCACTGATACAGGCCGCGTGTCTGGATGTAGCTCGCTTGCGAGTGCCACAGGCCAGACATTTGAATCCATTTGGCCATCTGTGACGCGCTAATTCCTGTGCACATTTATCGTCTGTGCCATATTTTTCGAGAAATTCGTAAAAACTCATTCCCTCCTGAAACTGTATCCCCTTATCCTTCATGCCTAAAAGCCTTCTTTTCATGCGTCTTTCACATTCTACTCATCCAATGTGACAAATCTGAGTTTCAGGGGTAATCAGGAAAAATTTTGATGCTCATAACTTACCATCTGGGCAAAAAACAACATATACAAAACCCAAAAAGCATGATATAATAA
>CAZQSL010000110.1:0-11862 GCA_964595945.1 uncultured bacterium | reverse complement strand
CCATGACGAGGATGCGGCATGTGCGGCCGGGGAAGTGTTTTTCGGTCGTGGCGGTCTGTTTGCGGGCTTGGGAGGCGGCTGGGAGGTAGAAGGTGAAGGACGAGCCTTCGGCAGGGCGTGAAGCTACGGTGATATATCCTTTGTGTTTATTGATGATGGAGTAAGCGGTGGAGAGTCCGAGGCCGCGAGCTTTTTGTTTTGTGGAGAAAAAGGGGTCGAAGATGCGCGGGAGGATATCGTGGGGGATGCCGGTGCCGGTGTCTGCGATGGAGATGCGGACATAGTTGCCGGGGGAGAGGGGCAGGGGGGATGATTGCGGGATGACGGTGTTGGCTGCTTCGATGGTGATGGAGCCGCCCTTTGGCATGGCTTGTTCGGCGTTTTGGACGAGATTCTGTATGGCGTGGGTGATCTGTGACTGGTCGACGATGGCGGGCCACAGGTCAGGTGAGATATTGACGTGACATTTGATGGAAGAGCCGCTGAGGGCGAATTTCGCGGTATTACGGAGGAGGGATTCAAGGGAGATGGTGGAGATGACGGGAGCTCCGCCTTTAGAGAAAGTGAGGAGTTGGTGAGCGATGTTGCCGGCTTCGGCGCAGGCTTTTTCGGCATTGGCGAGTGCGTCGAGAGAGTCGGTTCTGTTGGTGTCGATGACGAGTTTTGCGTAGGAGATGTTGCCGAGGATGGCGGTGATGACATTGTTGAAGTCGTGTGCGATGCCGCCGGCGAGAGAGCCGATTGATTCGAGCCGCTGGCTTCTGGCTGTTTCGGCCTGTGTGGTTTTTTGTTCGGTGATGTCCTGGACGAGAGCGATATAGCCGGATATTTTGCCATCGCGGGTGAGGGGGTTGATGGTGACATCGAGGTCACGCTGTCCGGTATTGCCAGTGGGGTACAGATTTTTAGCCCGGACGATATCGAAGTCGAAGACGGTTTCGTATTTTGCCTGTTTGCCCTTTTTGATCAGCAGCATGGCGCTTCTGGGGATGTTGGGGTCTTTGAAGATGTTGAATCCGAGGACGGAGGATTTGTCATCGACGCCGAAGATTTCGAGGCAAGAGTCGTTGAGGTCGATGAGGAGTCCGGCGCTGTCGAAGATTTCGATGCCGATCGGCGACTGGGAGTAGACGCTTCGCATGAGTTCTTCGCTTTCGCGGAGTTTTGATTCGAGCGCTTTTTCTTCGGAAATGTCCCTGTGGGTGCCAATGACGCGCTGGGGTGAGCCGTCGTGGGAGCGAGCTACGATGGCGCCGCGTCCGAGCACCCATTTGTAGGAGCCGTCCCTGCAGCGCAGGCGGTGCTCGATCGAGAGAGCGGGAGAGTTTCCGTGGAGAAATTTCAGGAGTTTGTCGAGTGTCTGCTGATAGTCGTCGGGGTGGACATGTGATATCCATTCGGAGTCGCTGTCGGGGATATCTTCTTTTTCGTATCCGAGCAGGTCTTTCCAGTAGTTGCCGTAAAAGCAGGCTTTGCCGGTGCTGATGTCCCATTCCCACACGCAGTCGCCGACGCATTGCAGAGCATGTTTCCAGAGCAGTTCCTGGCTGTCTCCGGGTGAGTTTGCGGATTTGCCGTTGTTGGTGTTTTTTTCTGGCATTTCTGGTGTGTCCATGTGCTGCCTCTGGGGAGTACCCGGATGTTTATTATATTGATGTATCAGCGAGTTGTCAGTGTCAGAATAAATAGCCGTGCTCGCGCGCGCGCTTGCTACAGCTTTGAGAAATTATAACATAAGTTAAATATGTAAAGTGAAATATTGGAATTTTTTTCTGAAATTTGCCAATATGGGAATTGTTGGGACGGCGAAAAAATGACGTGAAGGTTAAGAACTTACGGTTTTACAGGCATCAGGCTGTCGATAGTGACGCGGCCCGTTTTGCTGAAAGGCAATGGCAAAAAAAAGCCCGGCGCCGAGGCCGGGCGAAACCCGTTGTTTTTCCAATTGACAGAAGTCTCCGTGATCGCAGACAGTGTGGCGTCTGCGCAGTCAGGCAGAGGCTTGTCAGAATTTGTAAGTGGCTTCGGCGCGGAAAGTCCTGCCTGGTTGCGGATAGCCGACTTCTTCCCAATAGAGTTTGTCCATGACGTTGTCGCAGCGGAGAGCCCAGTCGAGTTTGATGCTTTTGACGTTGCCGCTGAAACCGGCGTTGACGAGAGCGAAGGGTTTGATGGTCTTGGCGTATTTTGCCTGGCTGTCGTTTGATGCTGAGATAAAGGATGTGGATAAATCAAATGCGAGGGATGGGGAGATGACGCGTTTTGTGACGATGTTGGTTTTTGCGTGTGGTGTCCTGTCGATCTGTACCCCTGGGGTGGAGGTGAATTCGGCTTTGGTGTTGGTATAGGCGAGGGTCCAGTGGAAGGATGTGCGGTATTTGCCGGAGAGTGAGAGTTCGAATCCTTTCGAGATCATGCCGGGAGCGTTCTGATACTGGAAGATTTCATCGCCAGCGGCGTTATCGATGCCGGTGCCGACGGAATTGATGTAATCGGTGATGTCGTTGTGGAAGTATCCGAATCCGAATTTGAGACCGCTGTCGAATTTTGTGCTGTAACCTATGGTGAACTGGTCGTTTTCTTCCGGGTCGAGCAGGGCGTTTCCTATTTTCGATACCGTTTCCGATGGGACAGCGCAGGCAATGTCGGAGCATCCGCCGAGATAGAGCTCGGACTGGGTGGGGAATCTTGTCTTGTGGGCGGCTGTGACGGAGAGGGTGGTTTTTTCGTCATACTGGTAGATAAGGCCGCCGTAGTAGTTCATCGCTGTTTTGCTGCCTTGTGTAGTAACGTCGTAAGTGCCGATTCCATTGGAATTTGCCTGCACGGCCGACTGCTGGATGAATCCATCGAAGCTCGAACCGACCGAGTAGGAGAGTTTGTCGGCGAGAGGGGCTTCGAAGTCGAGTCCGACCGAATAGTTATCGGTTTCGGATTCGTCGCGCGAGTAGCCGGGTGAAGCTTCTTTCTGGTGGTTTTCGCGGTTGTAGTTGAGGCTGGCGTGCAGGATTGTGTCGGCGGAAAATTCGTAGTCGGCGAGTAGTCTGAGGCCGGCCGTGTAGTCGTCGAATGTGGAGATGTCAGATCCGCCGCCGTTGGCTGCCGAGAGGGTGGCGATGGTGTTGAAGTTGAGGTTGGTGTATCTCGTGAGGGTGTTGTCGAACTTGTGGTAATAGATTTTTTCCCTGAACGAGAGCTTGTCGCTTACCTGCTGTTCGCTGCTGAGGTCGATGGTGTATTTTTTCCATTCGGTGAATCTGTTTATGTAACCTTTATTGGTGGTAACATCGAAGGGGGTTCCTCTTTCGGCGTCGATGTAGTTGATGTTGAGGGCATATTCGGTTTTGTCGTTCTGGAGGCCGATGAGGAAAGAGTAGTTGTCGCTGGTGCGGTCGCTCTGATTGCGCAGGCCGCCGTCTTCGGCGGCAGTGACGACCGGAGTGAAGCGGTGGGAAATGTCATAGCCGTCGGTTTCGAGGTGCTGGGCGGTGCCCTGTACGTAGAATCGACCGGTGTTGTAACCATAGGTGAGGGAGGGATTGACGGTTTTGTTCTGGCCGGCCTTCATCGTGAGAGACCCGGAGGTGCCCTCCACGGGTTTTGCGGTAACGATGTTGATAACACCGCCGAGCGCGTTGGCGCCGTAAGCCGAGGAAGCGGCTGATTTGACGACGACGATCTTCGAGATGTTGTCGACGGGCATGAAGGCGAGATCTGATTCGCGATAATATGGGGCATTGATAGGCACACCGTCGATCATGATGAGGACGCGGCCCTGGTCGATGCCGTTGATTAAAAGAGCGCTGTCAGCCTTGCGGCCTCCGGAGTGAAGGAATAGTCCGGCTGAGTTTTCGAGAGCTTCGGCGACATTCTGGGCTCCTGATTCCCTGATCTGCTCGGCGGTGACTTCGACGGTGTTTTCGGCTTTTGTTTTCTCTACTGATGCTTTCTGGCCTTTGACGACGATTTCGCCGAGGTCGAAAGCGGCGCTGTCCGCAGCCTGTACCGCCGTGGCGGTGAATGCCGTGGCGAGTGTGAATGCGCTGGCGAACAGACTTGTGGCTAAGTGGCGTTTTATCATCCTGATCTCCTTTTGTTTTGAGTGAGTGTTATGATAACCGGAATTGCACCGGGATTTTTCGGAGTGTATCACAGGTTGTCTTGTCTCTGATTGGATGTATCCGGGGGCGCAGTGGCGAGGCGAAGTGAAGCGGATCATGATTTCTCCTTTCCGGATGGGAGGCGGAGGGGTTTCCCCCTGCACCCTGTCGTCTCACATGTCATAGCTATGTGCCACAGACCGTTGTGAGATCGGAGACATAACGCGCATTATATTTCTGATGATATCAGGTGTCAACAAAGGATTTTTGTCATAGTGCGGGAGATGGGCTGGTGCGTTATTGTGGATTTCCGCGTTTTCGGGTGGCGATGTATTCGAGGTGGCACGGGTCGCGGAGTTCGCGAAGGGCGTCAGAGGCGATCCATCGGGCGGAGCGGGTAGGGGTGGAGAGGATGCTTTCGGCCACGGAGCAGGCGCGGGCATTGAGAGCGATGTTTCGTTTGCCGATCGAGCGCAGTGCCCAGTTGACGGCTTTTTTGACAAAATTACGGTCGTCGCCGGAGTGTTTTTCGATGAGTGCCAAAAAGGGCTCGAAGTCTTCGTTGGGCGCTTTTTTGTCGTGGACGGCAAGTTGGGCCATGAGGACAAAGGCGGCCCGTTTGGTAAACGGCGCGTCTGATGCAGTCCATCCGGCGGCTTTTGCCCAGGCGTGGGATGTGCGGCGAAAGAGGTTGGAGCAGCACTGGTCGCAGACATCCCAGGAATCAATGGCGGCAGCCCAGGAGTCCATGAGAGCGGGAGAGGTTATCAGGGGATCGGCGATGAGTGAGGCGAGGATGCGCGCCTCGTGTAGGCCGGTGTCCCAGAGCAGGAGGGCGAGGGGGTGATCCCGGCCGCATCGGCGCGCGAGGCCCCTGAGAATTGGCATCGAAACGCCGAGGGTGCCGAAGGTGCTTATGCCATAGCGTGCCATGCCTTCGACGTTGGCGGGGTTGGCCTCACTTTTCAGCAGCGAGACGATTTCGTCGCAAGTGAGGTTGCCGTTCATTCCACGATTGACTGCATCTCTCCCATGGTATCACCGACGCCCTGTATATTGGCGGCGTATTCGAGAAAATGGTTGGGATCGCCATCATCACAATACTTGTCGAGGTTTTTTGCCGCGGCGATCATATAGGTGTTGGACTTGATGAAAAGGCGCAGGAGTTTGACGTCGTAGGATGCGATTTCACTGGACATGATGATAGAGGAGAGCGAATCGTTGGAGATGCCGAGGTTTTCGATGATCATCGCGAGGTGCTTTTTGTTTTCACTGGTTATGACTACGTTATCGTCTTTGACGGCGTCAGCGAGCAGGCTCAGGGATACGATGGTGATATTTGTCTGGGAGAAGAGGTTGGATTCGGTCGATTCGAGCAGGCTGCCGGTGATTTCGTCAGAGGCTGCCAGTGTTTTCAGAGCGAAGAGACACAGACATACAAAAAGACATGGAATAAACTTTTTTGCGATGGACATGGTCAGATACTCCCTGTAACAAGATGTCCTCGGATACGAATGATACCGGGATAATACATGATACCGCAAGGGGAGCGGAGGGGGAACAAAGTGGCGCAGAAAAGGGATGTAACATATATCACATGGGGAAATCCAATAATGGTGGAACAAAATACACCACAGATTGTTATTCATGTAGCTAATTGTGGACAAGGGGCTATTTTGGCACTATATTATAGTGGACACCCGGGAAGTGCCCGTAGCTCAGTTGGATAGAGTGTGAGACTCCGAATCTCAAGGTCAGGCGTTCAAGTCGCCTCGGGCACGTTGCATACAACGAGAAAGTAATGAATTGATACATCAGTATCAGTGCATGGATACACTTTGTGCAAAAAATCACAGGGGGTGGCGCATGGACTTTGGTGCATACGTCAGAAAGTTACGTGAGACAGCAGGACTTACCATCAGGGACGTTGTAGCGATGACTGGTGAAGAGATCGACAAAACCACCGTGTCGCGCATCGAGAGAAACGAACGCAAGATTTCGCTCAAGGCGGCGTACTATTTTTCGAAAATCTACGGCGTAGACCTCGAAGAGCTCGCAAAAAAATCACTGGGCGAAAAAGCCAGGATCAAAAAGATCAAGGTGGAAAAGAGAAAACGCGGCCGCAAGAAAGCAGTGCCGGTGTAGACGGGCTATTTCGATTCTATAACCATTTCCATGTAGTAAAGCTCGTGTGTGTCAGTTATTTTGACGACAGGAGTGACATAAACAGAAGTAAGTGAACCTGAAATCGGCTGGTCCAGCCGGGGCAATGCTGTATTGTCATTGTCCGGCGGCATCGCGACAGCCACGCATGAATTGTCAAGGTCTTTTATGTAGTAGGCAATATGGATATCCGCCTGAGAAACAAGGGCTCTGGCGCATGAGGGGTCTTTTTCATCCGTGACGAGCCCCTTGATGAAGAATTTTCTGTCATGATAATAGTCTCTGAAAGAGAATAAAGTAGAAACAGTGACGGGTTTTGTGGCTTCGGTCTGCTGTTTTTTGATCATCTGCCGATCGGTGGGCGACAGTAGTGGCTTGTCCTGTTTGGGTGCGGGTGCGGTCTGAGCGCCGGGTTTCGCCGGTGGCTGGTTATTTCGGGGCGGCGATGGAGGGGGATAGACGCTGAGGTAATATCTTCCGCCGCTTCCCCGGGCGATCGTACATTCTACAGAAATCATTTTGCCGATGCCTTTGCTGGTGCGTGTGGAGTATCCTTCCGGTACGGGGCCCTGAGCGTAGATGCATGCTCCGTTGTCTGTGTCCTGTATCATCCAGATCGACCCGCTGACGGGTGCCGGCCTGTCGCATTTGCCGTAAAGACTCATGAATTTCCCGACGACTACTATGCGTTCGCCTTTGTACTGTTTCGCGAAAGCGAATAATTCGCCGACATTTACTATTGTGCGTTTTGCTTCCTGTGTCTGTTTTGGCGGTGCAGGAGGCTGATCGGCAGCTCGGGAGGGTAATGCTGTCGCGGCAAGGGCGACGAGTATGGCTGCGAGTAGTGTCTTTGTTTTCATATTTCATGTTCCCTGTATGTTTCAGACAGTTCAGCTGGCGCGGCGGATCAGAGTTTTATGACATAAACATCCCTGTCGGTCACGGGCGCTGTGATGGTGAGAGTGCCGTTTTTGAGCGAGACGGGTTTGATGGATTTGCCGTTGAGGGTGATGGAGCGTGGCTTTGACTTGATGTTGCCGCAGGTGAGGGTGACGGTCTTGTACTTGGCTGCTCCGCGGCGGAGTGTGAAATTGAGGGTCTTTGAGGCAGGCGAGTACCAAGCGGCCTGCACCATGACGTTGGGGTACGGGACGTGCGAGAGGAATGGCTCGGAAGCGTGGGCCTTGTGGAATGACGAGGCGAACATCTTTTTGAGGGAATCGCCTTTTGTGACCATGGAGAGCGCGAGATTGGCAGTGTTCCAGACTTTATCTTTTTTGCCGGAATTATAGTAGTAGGCGTCGGTGGCACCATCGCCGTCAAGGTCAAGGGCCGTGCCGAATCGGGACTCGAACCATGAGTAGACGCGGTGGGTTTTGTTGAGGCCTGGTGTGGAGCACTGGCGTTCGACGAGTGGGTAGAATGATGTGGACATGGCGTCGTTGACATCGAAAGCCTGTTTCGCGATGGAGTCGGCGCGGATGTAGGAGCCGTCGCCGTCGTCTTTCCACTGTGAGTAGTTGGACATCTGGACACAGCCTTTTTCGAAGAACGATACGTCAGGGTTCCAGGTTTTCATCCATGCGAGAGCCCAACCGTCGGCGGCAGGCACGCCGAATCCGGTGGTCCATGTGTTTTCGATGCGGCGGTATGAGATTTTCATGTAGCCCTTGCCCTTGACTGGGGGGAGTGGGCCTTCGGCCTGCATCCATTTGCGCCATTTTTCGTCGAGGGCGGTGAATTTGGTGCCGTGCATCGAGTCGTAGAGGCGGAATGCGTTGTGGGGGTAGTCGTTGCAGATGATGAAGATGGTGCCGGGTTCGCAGGGGATGCCGCCGCGGGGGTCGGAGTCGGCCTGTTTGTAGAGTGCTTCGAGGAGTTTTCGGGTGGTGTAGTGGATGCGTGTTTTGTCGTTCCAGACGAAGTCGAATCCTTTTTTGTCGTATCTGGTGTCGCCGGAGATGGATTCGTAGAGGACGATGACCTGAGCGAGGTAGCCGCTGTACATGACGTTTTCGTAGGCTACGGGGTCGGGGAATGTGGGTTCTTTGCTCCAGTAGGTTTCGATGTATTTCCATGTTTTTATGTCGAGGAATTTGTCGATGGTGTCGCGGAGGATGTTAATGTTGACTTCGCGGTAGGCGGGGGTTTTGTATTGCATGGCGGCTGCGGCCGAGCCGAGGAATGTGAGGCTGTAGCGGACGCTGTTGTTGCCGAGTTGGCGGGGATCGTAGTACCAGCCGTCCCATTTGTCCGGGCCTTTGTTGAGGTATGTCATTTCTGCGAACCATCGTTGGATGGCGAGCTGTTTGTCGGTGAGGCCTTCGGTGGGATGTTCGGTGCCTGCGGTGTCTTTTTCCCTGATGTTGAGTGCGGTGGCGCCGTGTGTGGTGAGCAGCAGGATGATGGCTGCGATGATGGCTGCGAGTTGTTTTTTCATGGATTGTCTCCCCCATGGTGGCGGTATTCAGTCAAGCTTGTACAGATTATACCATAGGGGAGTCGAAGTCTGCTCGTAATTTTCATGTTGATAAAAGTGTTTGACTGTCAGATGAAGTGGTGCGGGGCATCGAAATGGGTGTCGTTTCGAGTGTCGTTGCAGCTTTTTTTCGAGATTTCGAAACGGAATGTCGTGCCGTGGCCGAGTTCGGTGTTTTTGACGAATAGGCGGCCGCAGTGGTTTTTTGCGATCTGGCGGGAGATGTTGAGGCCGAGGCCAGTGCCGTGGCCGACGGATTTTGTGGTGAAGAAGGGTTCGAAGATGTTGGCGAGGTGTTCGTTGGAGATGCCGGAGCCTGTGTCAGTAATTTCGATGATGGCGGATTCGGGGTGGTTTTCGGTGGTGATGGTGATGGTGCCTGACGTCATGGCGTCTACGGCGTTGGTGAGGAGGTTGAGGATGACCTGTCCGATCTGGCTGCCGCATGAGCGGATGCGGATGGTGTCGTGGCAGTAGTTTTTGATGATTTCGATCCGGCCCTTGACGCTGCCTGCGATGAGGCTGACCTGGAAGTCGATTTCGCTGTGCATGTCGATGGTGATCCAGCGTTCGGGCCGCAGGGAGCTTCGCATGGCGTTGATGATGTTGTTGATGCGTGAGATGGCTGATATGTCGCGTACGAGGGCGGCGATGATCTTGTCGGCGTTTTTGAGTACATCTGTGCGGACGGGATTGTCCGGGGGTAGATTTTCGGCGGCGGCGATGATCTTGTCGCCGAGGAGCTGAAATCGCTGGAGGTCTGTGTGGATGGCTGCGAGGGGGTTGTTGATTTCGTGTGCGATGCCTGCGGCGACGCGGCCGAGTGATGCGGAGCGGTCGGCGATGATGAGTTCTTCGTGGAGTTTTCGTTCCTTGAGTTCGGCGTTTTTGACGCTTGTGATGTCGCGGATGATGCCAGTGAACATGTGGCGGCCGTCGATGGAAAATTCGCCGATGGCGATGCTGACCGGGAATAGCTGGCCGTCTTTTCTGGCGGCGACGGATTCGCGTCCGATGCCGACGACGTGGGGGATGCCGGTAGAGATGTAGCGCTGCATGTAGGAGGGGTGTTCGTCGCTGATGGGGTCGGGCATGAGCACGGAGACGCTCCGACCGATGATCTCTTCGGGTGTGTAGCCGAAGATGTGCTGTGCGCTTTTGTTGAAAGAATGGATTATGCCGTTTTCGTCGGTGGTGATGACGGCGTCGATTATGTTGTCGAGGATTGTCGAGATGAATCCGTGGTTGTTGCTGATCGAATTGTCCATCGCCACCTGTCGCAAGTCTCCGTGTGGGTGCGGGAGCCCCAACGTTGAATTCGATGAAATGTTACAGATTCCATTATACCCGCAACGGGAGCTTTTGGGACAAAAAAATCGTGCAACAAGCGGGGTGCGTTATTGCTATTTGGCAAGTTCGGCAAGCACCTGTATGACGCCATTGCGGATCATCATGATGCCGTATGCGCACATGACGAGAGCCATGACTTTGGAAAGGGCGCGCGTGCCGCTTTTGCCGAGTATCTTGACGACGAGGTCTGAGCTGATGAATACGATGCCGGCGATGACGAAGTTGACGAGGACTGCGGCGAGGGTGGCCGGTGTGCCGCAGGTGCCGAGTGTGATGATGGCAGTGGTGAGCACTGCTGGGCCAGCGAGCAGAGGGGTGCCGATCGGCACTACTCCGACGTGCGGGTCGACCTCCACTTCGGACTTGTGGGGCGAGAGGAGGTCGGCCGACGAGATCAGGAAAATTATGACGCCGCCGGCGATCAGGAAGTCATATAGTTCTACGCCCAGAAAGCGCAGCAGCGCCTGGCCACCGACGATGAATATTACTGCCACGCATGAGGCAGTGATGACGCTCTGGATGATGAGTTTGCGGCGCGCGCGGGGCGCGATGCCTTCGGTGATGCTGATGACGAACGGGGTCGAGCCGATGACGTCGACCGCGATGAACATTGGGATGAATGCCTTGAGAAAGGTGTTGAAGTCAAAGAGTTCCATTAAGCTGCCTTTTTCAGAGTGTTGTGTCTGCCATCACGAGATGACGCGGACGTGTATCGTTTTCATAATGCTGATAATCCCTGAATCCTGTGCGGCATGCAGGGGAATATGTCTGGTGAAAATTATAAGAATATGGAGGGTTTTGCGCTACCGGAGCCGGAAATTAGAAGTGGCGGAAGCCTTTTCCTGGCCAGGGGGATGGTGTGCCGCGCAGGAGCGTAAGGCCCTTTTCGGCAGTGGTGATAGTGCCGATGCGCGTGATGCGTACTCGCGATGTGGCGGCCATGGCTTCGAGCGCCGGGATGTCCTGGGGCGGTGTGGTGAACAGCAGATTATAATCTTCGCCGCCGTGGAGCGCGTAGTCGGAGGCTTGTCTGGAGTTGGTCTTGCAGTAGCGGACGAGTTCGCGTGATAAGGGGATGGCGGATGCCTCGACAGCGGCACCAGTGCCGCTGCGGGAGCAGAGGCGTGCGAGGTCGTGCGAGAGGCCGTCGCTGAGGTCCATGCAGGCAGTCGCCACGCCCGAGGCGGCGATGAGTCCCGCGGCAGTGGCGTCGGGCTGGGGCACGAGGTGGCGCTCGACGAGGATTTCCTCGGGTTTTGTGAGATTGGTTTTTCCCTTTGCCAACAGTATGCCAAGACCGGCGGCTGAGTCTCCGCATGTGGCAGTCACGCATACGATGTCGCCTGGACTGGCGCCGCGCCGCAGGAGTACCTTTTTTTCCGGGGCGGTGCCGAGCATGGTTATGCTGATGGTGGTGAGTTCGCTTTTGACAGTGTCGCCGCCGACGATGGCGACGCCGTATTTAGTGGCAGCGGCAGCGATGCCCTCGTACATGTGTTTTGTGACGTATTCTCGTTTGCGCGGACGTATGCCGATGGATATGACTGCCGAGGCGGGGCGGCCGCCCATCGCGAATATGTCGCTGACATTTGCCGCGACAGCCTTGTAGCCGATCTGCCACGGAGAGCTCCATTCGAGGCGGAAGTGCGTGCCTTCGACGAGCATGTCGGTGGTGCAGAGGGTGACATTGCCGGCGGGTGGCGGAGCGAGTACGGCGCAGTCGTCGCCGATACCGACGATGGCTCCCTGCCGGGTAGTGGCGAGAGCGGA
>CAZQSL010000109.1:5820-11890 GCA_964595945.1 uncultured bacterium | reverse complement strand
GTTTTTTGGTGAGGTGCGTAGAACTTTTTTTCCAAAAATGGTTCCCCGCGAATATTCCGAGAACGGTTACATTTTCCGTATATTTTGTGACAAGCCCTAATGCAAACCAGTAACAGAATAGCGCCAGTATCGACAAACTCACTTTTTCTTTAAGCAACTCTAAATGGTGTATTACGGCAAATCTTGAAATGACGGCATCAGTGCAACAATGGCTTATGTATTTTAGGTTTGTAATACTACACAGCTGCACATGCAATACAACATAATCACAAGACAACAGGAGGCCTTATGCGACACCTGCTGAGAGGAAACAGGGAATACAGAGAAAAAGTGTTCGGCCCGCAGGAACTCGGAGCCCTTGCGGCAAAACAGGACCCGTCAATATTCTGGATCGGCTGCTCCGACTCAAGAGTGCCGCCGGAAATCATCACCAATTCCGGGGTGGGAGAGCTCTTCGTCATTCGTAATATCGCCAACACCGTGCCGAAGCATGACGCCTCCGTCGGCTCGGTGCTCGAGTACGCGATCAGACACCTGAAAATCCACACCATCGTGGTATGCGGCCATTACGGATGCGGCGGACTCGAAGCCGCATGGGCCGGCGTAGACAACGACGAAGAATATATCGGCACGTGGCTGCACAACCTCGATCTCACGGTCGAAAAGGTCAGGGACAAGCTCCAGTCCACCGACATCGACAGAGCCGCGTTGTCCAGGATGCTCACGGAGGTCCACCTGGAGCTCCAGATTGCGAATCTGATGACTTACAGTTGCGTCGAAGACGCCGTCGGCAAGGAAGCCCTGTCAGTCACGCCCCTGATTTACGACCTGGACACGGGCACGCTTGTGGGATATCAAGCCGGTCGCGCCCCGGATTAGTCCGTAATCAAGATGTCTGCGAAGGAATGCCTTTCTGACTACCGGTAGTGATCAGGTCATCTGTTGCCGTGTTTGGGTTTAGGCGAGCGAACCCTTGCGGATCTGTTCTTCGAAATAGGGGATAGTCTTTTCGAGACCTTCGCGGACGGAAATCGCAGGGGTCCAGTCGAGGTGTTTTTTAGCGAGGGAGATGTCTGGTTTGCGTGTTTTGGGGTCGTCTTCGGGGAGTGGTTCGAATTTGAATTTGACGGAATTGCCGATGAGGTCGCGGACGAGTTCGGCGAAGCCGAGGATGGTGAATTCTTCGGGGTTGCCGATGTTGACCGGTGTGGGGACATCGGAAAAGGCGAGGCGTGTGATGCCTTCGATGAGGTCCGACACGAAGCAGAACGAGCGGGTCTGCGAGCCGTCGCCATAGATGGTGATGGGCTGGCCGGTGAGAGCCTGAGCGATGAAATTGGGGACGACGCGGCCGTCGTTGACGCGCATGCGCGGGCCGTAGGTGTTGAAGATGCGGACGATGCGGGTCTGGAGTCCGTGGGTGCGCTGATAGGCCATGGTGATGGCTTCGGCGAATCGTTTGGCTTCGTCGTAGACGCCGCGGGGGCCGATGGGGTTGACGTTGCCCCAGTAGTCTTCGGTCTGGGGATGGATCAGGGGGTCGCCGTAGACTTCGGAAGTGGAGGCGAGCATGAATCGCGCGTTTTTTGCTTTTGCGAGGCCGAGGGCCTTGTGGGTGCCGAGGGAGCCGACCTTGAGGGTCTGGATGGGGAGTTTGAGGTAGTCGATGGGACTGGCGGGGCTGGCGAAGTGGAATATGATGTCGATGGGGCCTGAGATGTCGATGAAATTGGTGACGTCGTGGCGTATGAAGGTGTAGTGCGGGTCGGATTCGTGGTGTGCTATGTTGTCCATGGAGCCTGTGATGAGGTTGTCGATGCCGATGACGTCGTGGCCGAGGGCGAGGAGTTTGTCGGTGAGGTGCGAGCAGATGAATCCTGCTCCGCCGGTTACGAGGATGCGCATGTTGTGTGAGGCTCCTTTGTGTGTGTCAGGCGTTGTGGTGCGGTGGTTCAGGTGATGAGAGAAGCGATTTTGTCGAGGAGCAGTGTGGGATCGACGGGTTTTGGGAAGAAGTGGTCTTCGGGTATGTGTTGGTCAGGGCGAGATAGCATTTCGGGTTTTTCTGCAAAAGACGAGAGGAATAGGACGGGGGTGGAGGCGGTGGATGGATTGGAGCGAAGCTCGGAGTAGACTTCGGCGCCGTCTTTTATGGGGAGGAACAGGTCGAGGATGATGAGGTCTGGGGCGAAAGCCAGAGCGGTGTCGACGCCGGCCTGGCCATCGGAGGCGGCGGCTGTGTCGTAGCCTTTGATGGACAGGAGTATTTTGAGGGTTTCGACGATGGCGATGTCGTCGTCGATTATGAGGATTTTAGCCATGCTGGTCACCTGTTTGACGGGAATTACATGATGAGGATAGCGGCGCAGACGACGGACGTCCACATTTTGTGTTCGCCGCGGGCTTCCTGGACGATGGATCGCGGGGTATAGATTTTGCCTGCGATGGCCCATTCTTCCTTGCGTTCGTTCCATGATTTGTCGGGGTCGAAGGGGAGGCCGAGAGTGGAGGCGAGCATTTCGGCGGCGAGGTCTTCGGCGAGTTCGGCGGTGTCGTGGGCGTTGATGCCGTATTCGTGGACTTCGGAGAGGTAGCCGTACATGTTGGGATCGACTGGCTGGGCGAGGCCGACGGAGGCGGAGATGAGGCGTCCGTATTCGTTGGTTTCGTTGCGGGCGATGACGCCGAAGACGACTTCGCCTGGAGTGAGTTTGTTTTGTGTGTCGGGGCTTTTGAGCGCGTAGTCGAAAGCCTGTTTTTTAGTGAGGATTTTGCAGTGGGGGGGGAAGATGGAAGAGACGGAGACGAGGTTGAATTTTTCGATGCCGGCGCCTCGGAGGGCGAGTTCGAATGAGGCAAGTTTGAGTTTGTGGCGTCCAACGCCTTTGGTGAAGAACATCGCTTTTGGTGTCATGCGCAGATACTCCCGTGTGATGTCGGCTGAAGCCGCGATGCCGTCCGGGCTGGAGGAGTGTGATAGGCCGGACAGAATAGTTATACCACAACAGGGGCGGGTTTTGAAATTATTTTGTGTGAGTATGTGAAAAAAAGTTCAAGGGCGTGCTGTCGAGCGGCTGTGGCCATAGCCGGCGCCGATGGTGCGGCCGATGGATTGTATCTTGGCGGTGATGCAGCCGCGGCATTTGTCGGTGGTGTCGGAGAGGCAGATTTTGCCGGGATAGAGGATGTAGCGGTTGCGGTGGTGGGTGTCGGTGACGTTGGGCATGACGACGTTGGCGCCGCTTTCGAGAGCGATGAGGCGGCCGCGCGGGTGGAGGGTTTCCATGGCGGTGGTGGCGGGGATATTGATGTCGGGCAGTAGCAGGCGAGTGATGGCCATGGCGCGGATGCTTTTTGTGAAAAAGCCGCCTGGCGCGGCGCCGAGGGGTGTATCTTCGTTGGGGATCAGTGGGCCGATGCCGATCATGTCGGCGCCGATTTCGCGGTAGAAGTGTATGTCGCGTGCGATCATTTCGTCGGTCTGGCCGGGGAGTCCGATGAGGGAGCCGGTGCCTGTTTCGTAGCCGAGGTGTTTGATGTCGCGGAGGCAGCGGATGCGGTTGTGGAGGTCCATGCCGGGGTGGAATTTTGCATAGAGGCCGGGGTCGGTGGTTTCGATGCGGAGGAGGAAGCGGTCGGCGCCGGCATCGCGCATGGCGGCGTAATCATCGGTGGGGCGTTCGCCGATGGAGAGTGTGAGAGCGAGGTCGAGGGGTTTGATGGCGGCGATGATTTCAGACATGAGGGGGGCGGTGTAGTGGCGATCTTCGCCCGACTGGAGGACGAGTGTCATGTAGCCGAGTTGTTTTGCGCGGGTGGCGAGCGCGAGGATTTCGCCGGTGTCCAGGCGGTAGCGATCTACATTGCGGTTGGAGCGCCGCAGGCCGCAGTAGTGGCAGTCCATGGCGCAGTAGTTGGAAAATTCGATCAGGCCGCGCAGGTGGACATCGCTGCCGACATATTTTTCGCGGACGCGGTCAGCCGCGGCGAAGAGGTCTGCTTCGGGGGTGGCGTCGCCGAGCAGCAGGATGGTTTCTTCGAGAGTGAGCTCGTGCCGTGTTTCGGCTTTTGCGAGTATGCCGGTGTGCATGGTGGTGCCGGCCTTTCGGTAACAGGTTGCCTCACGCCTGCGGGGAAGCGTGATCCCCGTGCCGGAAAATTCCCGGTATTCCTGTAGTATCCCGGGCGCTTCATGGCGTGTATTACCATTATCTTTGCGGGCCACGCCCTCCCGGGGCCAGTAGTCCCGATCCCTATTTATTGTAACGACGTGATCGGCGAAAAACAGGAGCGGCGGCAAATTTCTCGTAGAGTTGCCCTGAGGAGTTGGCCAGAAAGATTGTCCCCTTGTTTTCAGAATGATTAACAAGGGGGATGGATGAAGTCACTAATAACAAAATCGAGACCATCATTTTCGTTGAAAAGCGCCTGACATTCTGAGCGAAGCGACGAATCCTTTTCAGCCGGGCGGGCGTCCGAGTATCAGGAGTAGTCAGAAAACATTCCGCCTTTCTCTCGAATGATACAATGATGTGTTGTGGATAGCGGATAACAACACAAACGTGTATCGACATGTCGCAAAGCACATTCTGATTTCCACAATACCCGAAAATCAAAACACCCCAAAAAAGTGGAGTTTTTAAGAAAACCCCATTTTTTTGCCGGCTATCCGGCTCTCTGGCATGGCGGTTGCTTATACAGTCTTGAAATGCAATCAACGGAGTTGGCCTCACAACGGCAGCTCCATCACTGCTCTCGATACTGGTGTCTAAGATTAAGGGCGTGGGAGGAAATATTTACGCGATATTGCGCCGGATAGTTGTCCGTAATCTGGGCGCTTGCGGAGGACATGCAATGGGCATGTGTCTGGCAGGCAACGCGGAAGACGGGCAAATGGCCAAACGGGACGCGACAGAGATTCTGTGACAGGCAAGCTCCGAGTCTTCCGGATTTCCCCGGATAGACGCCAGTGTTGTCACTGACGCTGTTTTCTTTTTTTGCTTTTAACAGGGACGGCTCCCCCCCATAGAGCCGTCTCCGGGGTCGTTGTAACCGGACAGTGCCACTCTGGCACTGTCCATTTTTTTGTCTCATCCTCAATTGGCAATGCTGGTATAGGACAATTCGCCTGAAATATTCCTCTGGTACAGGTTGTATGCGCTTTGCGCTGCAGCATGGCATTTCTGTCGATAATCTGTATATGCGAAAAATCAATTGAATTTCCCTATGTTGGTTAGGTCTGTCGAGATGATCTGGCGTAGCATCGGAAGACAATAAAGACTTTTTGACACGGATCAACACGGGATAATACAAACATGTTTCCACTAGAGCAGGGTTTATCCCCGGGAGGCTTCAATAACGATGGGTGGGGAATTTCTATTGATATTCTGTAAAAATGCAGAAGCTAAATTCCGGCTTTCCCGGGTTTTTGGCCTGATCAGGAATTCGATTGAAGGATTCGGGGAAAAGCGCAGTCGGTAATCAGTTGCCGTAAATGTCAAACTCATCACTGTGAGCCTGAGAGATCGAACGTTGTCTGAGAGTCAGTCGGATTTCATTGAGAAGCTCATCGACTTCAAAGGGCTTGGTGACATATCGTTTCGCGCCCGCAATGTAAGAAGACAGCTTGTCGGACAGATCGCGCTTGGCCGTGATCATTATTATGGGTATATTTGCGGTTGCCCGGTTGCGCGACAGCTCGCGGCATACGTCTATGCCATCGCGGTTGGGCAGCATGATGTCGAGAAGGATGAGATCAGGGCGTATTTTTTCAGCGACTCTTATGACTTCGTTGCCATCATAGGAAGAGTGTGGGGTAAATCCGTTTTCATTGAGGACCGCACTAATAAGGTCCTGCATGTCCATGTCGTCTTCCACGACGAGGACTTGCCGGGTGTATCCCTGTGTGCCGCTGTAGTCATAGTCGTTTTTTGTTTTCATGGTGTCCCTCCGGTTGCCCGGAGAACGGGATTGTGACCGATAGCCTGAGGCGTGCTATATGATTTGTTTATACCCGGTTAGTATTACGTTAAAACGGGGGGGTCAGTTCGTATATCTTAGATCAGCGCAC
>CAZQSL010000109.1:0-5810 GCA_964595945.1 uncultured bacterium | reverse complement strand
CCCCCGACAGACTACCGCACCCCCGGGGGGGGGCAAATAATCCCGAATGCGGCGATAGAATTCGGGATAATAGCGGGGATTGATGGCCCCTGGGGTTGCCTTGCCGTATGTCGACGTGTGCCCGCATCGAAACATGTACTTGTAATACCGAATTGCATAGCGCAAGTAAACGCGAAATAATGACTACTGTGAATTGTCGATATTGCCGGAATGGCAGATGACGTATTTATCAGATTGAAAAAAGCCCCCGGGTTTGAGGCGGGGGCTATTGTTGTTTGGTAAATGTTTTGATCAGCGGCGGCGGTTATCCTTTTTTGGGGATGCGCATGCCGTAGAACGATCTGTAGACGAATACGAGAGCGATGAGGAAGCAGCCGAGGCCGATGTAGGGAGCGATGGCTACGAATTTTTCGGAGATAGCGATTTCCATCGCGAGGAGTCCGAAGAGTGTGGTGAATTTGATGATGGGGTTGAGGGCGACGGATGTGGTGTCCTTGAATGGGTCGCCTACGGTGTCGCCGATGACTGTGGCGTCGTGGAGTGGTGTGCCTTTTTCCTTGAGTTCGCATTCGACGAGCTTTTTGGCGTTGTCCCAGCAGCCGCCGGCGTTGGCCATGTAGATGGCCTGGAAGAGGCCGAATACGGCGATGGAGACGAGGTAGCTGATGAAGAATGCTGCCGGGCCGGGATTTTCTCTGGTGGAGGCTGAGAAGAAGGCGAAGGCGAGTGCGAAGAGGAATACGCCGAAGAAGATGTTGTACATGCCTTTCTGGGCGTACTGGGTGCAGATTTCGACGACTTTCTGTGATGTTTCGACCGAGGCGGATTTTGTGTTTTTGTCGTCGATTTTGATGTTCTTTTTGATGTATTCGACCGCTCTGTATGCGCCGGTGGTGACCGCCTGCATGGATGCGCCGGAGAACCAGTAGATCACGAGGCCGCCGCTGAGGAATCCGAGGAGTGTGTAGGGGTTGAGGATGGAGAGGATTCTTTCGATGGGGTTGGCGGCTGATGCGATGGTGTGCTGGAGTACGAGTATGAGCGAGAAGATCATGGTGGTGGCGCCTACGACTGCGGTGCCGATGAGTACGGGTTTGGCTGTGGCCTTGAAGGTGTTGCCCGCGCCGTCGTTGGCTTCGAGGTATTCTTTGCCTTTTTCGAAGTCGGGTTTGAAGCCGAAGTCGCGTTCGATTTCTTTTTCGATGCCTTTGATTTCTTCGATCATGGAGAGTTCGTAGATGGATTGTGCGTTGTCGGTGACCGGGCCGTAGCTGTCGACTGCGATGTTGACGGGGCCCATGCCGAGGAATCCGAATGCTACGAGGCCGAACGCGAAGATGGGTGCGTAGATCATGACGTCGGTGAAGCCGGCTGCGTTGCTGGCCATGTAGGCGACGAACATGAGGACGGTGATGACGAGGCCGACCCAGAAGGCTGAGAAGTTGCCTGCGACGATGCCTGAGAGGACGGTGAGCGATGCACCGCCTTCGCGGGACGCGGTGACTACTTCCTTGACGTGGCCGGATTTGGTGCTGGTGAAGATTTTGGTGAATTCGGGGATCAGGGCGGCAGCGATGGTGCCGCAGCTGATGATGATGAAGAGGGGCATGATGAGGGGTTCGAGGCCTTCTTTGCCCGTGAACTGCCATTTGGTGACGGCGTATGTGACTGCGATCGAGACGATGGATGTGACCCAGACGAGCGCCGTGAGGGGTTTTTCGAAGTCGAGGTCGGCTTTGCCCTTGTAGATGGCTTTGCTGACGCCTTTTGTGAGCCAGAAGGAAACGAGGGATGTGGCGATCATGAGGATTCTCATGATGAATATCCACACGAGGAGTTCTGCCTGATACTGTTTTCCGACTGCGAGGAGGATGAAGCTGACGAGGGCTACGCCCGTGACGCCGTATGTTTCGAAGCCGTCGGCTGTGGGACCGACGCTGTCGCCCGCGTTGTCACCGGTGCAGTCCGCGATGACGCCGGGGTTGCGGGGGTCGTCTTCCTTGATCTTGAAGGCGATTTTCATGAGGTCGGAGCCGATGTCGGCGATTTTGGTGAAGATGCCGCCGCAGATCCTGAGTGCGCTGGCGCCGAGTGATTCGCCGATAGCGAAGCCGATGAAGCATGCGCCCGCCATGTCGTGGGGGACGAAGAGCAGGATGATGAGCATCATGATGAGTTCGACGCTGATCAGGAGCACGCCGATCGACATGCCTGCGTCGAGGGGGATTGTGAGCAGTTTGATGGGATTCTTTTCGAGTGATGTGAATGCCATGCGGCCGTTGGCTACCGTGTTCATCCTGATGCCGAACCATGCTACGCTGTATGAACCAAGTATGCCTACGACTGAAAACGCGAGGATGATGGCAACGGTCGATGCGGGCATTCCCTGAAGGAATCCGTAGTAGAACGCAATGCAGAGTCCGATGAAAACTTCGAGTACGACGAGGAATTTGCCCTGCTGGAACAGGTAAGTCTTGCAGGTTGCGTAGATCACTTCGGCCATGTCGAGCATGGATTTGTGAGCCTTGATGCGTTTGATCCTCAGGTATTGGAAGATTCCGAACAGCATGCCGAATACGCAGATGCCAAGACCGGCCATCAGGTATTTTGCGCCTTCTCCGAGGTCGGGGATGACCAGATCCGCTTCACTTGCGAAAATCGGTGTCGCGACCAACAGGAACAGTGCCATTAGTGGCAGTGTTTTGAGATTCCGTGTTAACCAGTTTCTCATGTGTGCCTCCTTTTTCCGGATTTAAACCCGATATATTATAGTTGCATGCTATTAAATATACAACCATGAGGGGCGAATTTATGTACATAATTTCACAAACCCCTTCCCGGCATTCATCCACACTCATGCCACTTCGCCGCGCCGCAGCAAGGACTATCCGCGCCATGCCGGATCATGTGGATATTGCAATTCAGGTCAGTCTACCTAATAACACTTGAAACGGGGAAAAAGTTGTATCTGCAAAAAAACGATCGGGCGGGACCGCTCAGCCCTTGAGCCGCACCGGTCCCGCCTGCGCCACCAGTCTCACATATCAAAAATTATGTGAAAGCCCGAGATTTACGTTTCTGTCCTTCTGATCATTGGTGATATCCGAAAGCCCAAAGAGCAGGGAAGTCGTATCCTTGTATATATATCTGCCGCCGAAACTGAAATCGTAGTCGCCGCGGAAAAGCTTCATATCGCCCACGATCTCGATGTCCTGCGACATTGGCAGATTCATCGCGAGGAGCGAACCCACTCTCGTGCCATTCGATTCCTGCCAGTCGTCATAGAAAATACCGGCGGTCATATTGATCTTATTCAGCAGCGGAAACGACATCATGCCAGTCAGCCGCACGCCCTGCGCGTAATCCATATCCACATACTGAAGGGCCGCGCCGTATACCCATTTTTTACCGGTCTCCGGATCGAGGAAATACTTTTCGGTAGTCATATACTTCACTCCGACTACCAGCGTGTCATAATCCTGCGACGATTTGTAAGTCTCGGAAACGGTCGGAGAAGTCACTTTGCCACTGATTTCGCGCGAAATCGAACCCTTTGCCGCCGCTACTTCGAGATTGTTGCCTATGCCGTACGCAATGGCAAAATCCGTCGCGTCTACTTCGCCGTTTTCGACTTCCACATATTGCTTTTCATAGTTATTGAGATAATAGCTGTACGAGTCACTCAGGGAATAATAGGAAATGGAAGCTTTTTTCTCCGGGAGCACTTCCGCCACCGGCACATTCCAGTAGCCGCTGAAACCATCCTTGGTGGCGAATGTATGCGGCTTCAGGACAACTTCCGCCTTTTGGGCGTCCGTCCCGGAGTCCTTTGCTGTTGATTTGTCATCCTTCTTAGCATCATTCTTGGGAGCGCCCGCCTTTTTGTCATCTTTTTTGGGCGTATCCGCCTTTTTATCATCTTTCTTTGCTGCATCAGCTTTTTTATCAGTCTTCTTTGCCGTGTCAGTTTTATTGGCTGAATCATCTTTTTTCACGGCATCGGTTTTCTTGTCAGTTTTCTTTGCGGCATCGGTCTTTTTGGCATCTTTTACAGGCGCATCATCTTTCGCGCCGGCATCGGTCTTTTTTTCATCTTTCTTCGCCACAATATCTTTCTTGCCATCAGCCTTTGCCGCGCCGTCATCATCTATTCTGGCCACTCCTGGCCTGTCAGTCGCCGACGGAGCAGTCCCGAGAGAAACAAGTTCGTCGCCCTCCCTGATCTCGAAAGCAGCCGAAACCACCTCGCCCACTGCATAGGCCTTCTTGACTTCGACAATCTTGAGATTGCCGATAGACTTGCCATTGCGCCGGATATCAAACACCTGTCCCACGGCAATGCCGCTGCCCGCGCCGCCATACACAAGAGCCTTGCCCTCCGTGGTCACGAGATTGACCTTCAGACTATCCGCCACACCGGGCAGTGCGCCAGCGACACAGACCGTTAGCGCTACGCATACTACCAGCATGACACGAGACACAACGTTTGCGAATGTTTTCATAATCAAGTCCGAAAAAAGAATTTTGTGTAAAACGCCTTTCGGCAGGGAGCCGGCACGCCGATACCATAAAACGCCGCCCGGACACTTTCCGGCAGTTCCGTAGGTGGTATTATATTTCAAGAAAGACTTTTGTCAAAGACTTTCCTGATAACGCTGAAACTCGGAAAGGCGGGATTTTTCGCTTCGTCCAGAATGACACTGTATCAAGCAGGCAAAAAGAGTGAATGCAGTCTGACAGCGAACCCCGCGCACTTTGAACTGATCCCCCCCCAAGAATACCCCAAATACTTTTTGCACCGGAATCAACCATGTCATTGACAGAACATGATTCTTCGCTTCGCTCAGGCTGGTTCTATCTTGACATTTTGGCCGAAGCGAAGAATCATGCCTTTTTTGACCATCTGATACCAGGTTGCGTTCATACAAGTAATATGAAAACGATACAAACGGGAAGTGTTATAAGCAATGAGAGTTTTTGAAAGAGGTGTGGAGGAAACTTTTTGCAAAAAGTTTCCTCCGCGCATTTTACTCTTTTGAAAGCATTTTGGTATGAGTTTCAGGGGCAATCAGATTGAGACTCCAGTCCGGAGATGCAAAAAGGGGGAGCTTTATGATCTCCCCCTTGCTGGAAAACAGTGATGGATGGCGTCAGCCGGGTCAGGGAGTCCATGCCGGCATGGTGTCAGCTCCCGAATTTACGCGGGTGATGTTTTTGTAGGACGAATTGAGGATGTTGTAGACATAGATGTCGGTATCGGTGCTTTCGTCCGACTGGAACGCGAAGTAGTTGCCGTCGGGAGAGAATGTGGGATAGATTTCATTGCCGCCGATGTCAAGGACTTTTGTCGGTGAGCTGGTGGGGGTGGTGCCGGAGAATGTCATGGTGTAGATGTCGTAGTCTTTGCCGTTGTGTTTCGAGAAAAGCATGCGTTTGCCTGATGGGCTGAAGGCGCAGTATTTGTAGACGCTGCCGTCGCTGAGGACGTCCGTGATCTGGCCGGTGGAGATGTTGAGCTTGGAGATTTTTGCAGATGCGGGTATGTCGTAGTCGTAGATTTCGGGGTCGAGGACTCCTTGTGAGAAGAAGACGGAGTTGTTGTCGGCAGGCGAGAAGCAGGGGGTCATTTCGGGGGCGTCGCCGGTGGTGATGCGCTGCGGGTCTATGATTTTCTGAGTGACGGAGTCGAATTTCGCGACCCATAGGTCGTAGCTTTTGAATGTCTGTTCGCTGAAGAAGTTGGCGCCTGCGCCATAGTGTTTGTTGGCGACACGGTCATAGGCGTCGAGGAGTGTATAGGCTTCGCGTTT
>CAZQSL010000108.1:0-12092 GCA_964595945.1 uncultured bacterium | reverse complement strand
TTGTTTTTTCGTGTGCGAGGTCGAGCAGGCCTTCGGCCATGCCGAGAGCTTCCTCGGAGCGGCTGAGCGACAGGGCGACCATTTCGTGCAGTTTTGCGGTATCATTGTCGAGATAGCCTTCGCTGATCGTGCGAAGTATGCTTATGGCTGCGCTTATGGGTGACTTCATCTCGTGGCCGGATACTCTCATGAACTGGGTTTTTTCGTGGTCGAGCTGGATGAGTTTTTCGTTGGCCATGACGCATGCCTGATTGCGTGATTCGACTTCTTCCTTGAGATGAGAGATGTATTTTTCGCGTTTTCTGAGCATTGTCGAAAGAGTGCAGGTGACGAATGCCGCGCCGAACATCACGAGTGCGAAAACCCCTGTGAAATAGACGATGTAGAGTGTGTCACGATAGAGGCTCGCCGGCATGAATGGGGCGATGCTGTAGTGCTCCAGTCTGTCTGACGCTTCGCCGATGGCCATGAGCAGCATGAGCAGCCAAGCGACTGCCGCGGCTGAGTACACAAGCCTGCGGCTCTGGATCAGTATTGCCGCGATAATGATGTGAAACAGGTATATGAATGCGAACAGATTGGTGATGCCGCCCGTGAAGTGCAGCAATAGCGCGAGGAATGCGAAGTCCGTGAAGATTTCCACCGCGATCACTCTGTGCAGCGTTTTCATCGGGGTGGTTTCAGGGTTGATGCGGCGGCACATGGCGATGAACAAGAGATTGGCTAAAGCTATGCCTCCGAGCACAAGGGCTATATTGCCGAACGGCAACGACAGCGGATGTGACAGAGTGCCGGTGATGACAGCGGCGACCACTCCAATGACCGCATACCATCGCAGCGAGTTGAGCCATCTGAGCCTGTGGAGCTTGCGCCTTTTCAGGTCGTGTTTGAGAGTGTTGTCCTGCCGTGTGTCCATATCGTTTTTCCAGTCAGCAACTAATTGTAAAACTCATATAATGAGAAAGATGTTCCGGCCATGAGCAGGCGCGGGATACAATTGCATAATCGTCGTCCCAAGCTCTTGCACATTGCGGCGATAACAATGAAAATATCAAGAGAAGGACAATCCAATCGTAGCGACCGGGCTGGCTCGGCAAAGGCCCGTGCGCGGTGGCTTCCTCTACGATTGACAATCACGTGAAAAGGCCGGACACAATGCCTGTCTACGAATATGTCTGCCGCGAATGCGGGACGGTCAGTGAATTCATCGAGCACATCGGCGGTGGCAGGGTTTCCGCGCGCAGATGCTCGAAATGCGGAAGCGTCCGGTTGAGAAAGGCCGCATCCCGTTTCGCCTTTCACCGCGAAGTCACGCTCGAAGACCTCGGGATCAACGTCATCAGGCAGCCGGCAGGCGCACAAACGCCGGCTCCGGCTCCTACTGGCCCTCCTCCAGGCGGTTGTCCCTTTTGCGACACTGTTGATGGCGGATCGGATACAAACGGCGCCGGATAGCGCAACAAGACTGCACGGAGATCGACTCTTTTGACATATATCGTCAATATGTTTATACTCGTGGCGCTCGTAACGACAGCCTGTTTCATGGCACGCTCGCCTCTGCTCGGAGTGCCGGGCTATGAGACAGCCGCCGCCGCCGCCCTGTTTTTTTCGGCTTACTGCTTTGCCGCCGGCGTGCGCCGCGGTACCAGCTTCGCACAGTCTCTCACAGGGGAAAAAGACCCGCACATCTTTACCATGCTTGTCAAGAACTACCTCGCGGCAATCACCATCGCTGCCGTGCAGCTAACCGCTTTCTCGATCCCGATATTTCTCAAATCCCAATATGTAACCCGCTGCAACACCTTCGGTGCGATCCACATTTATCTGCTCATACTTGTCCCCGTTGTCCTGCACTTCACGGCACTCGGATTCTTCGCAGGCGCGCTATTCAGGCGCACCGCCGCCCGCGCGTCTCTTTTTGTCATGTACTTCCTTGCCACCTTCGCAGTCACCGCCGCGGAATTTTACTTCGGTCCGCACATGGTGATGCACAACGTAATCACGGGGCTTGTCTCGACGAGCGGCGTCTACGGCTCAGAACTTATCGTCAACACGCCATTCTACTGCTATCGTATCCTGGTCGCATTCAGCGCCGTGTCGCTCCTCGCATTCGCATCTCATATTGCCGTCGTACGGTCCGTCAAATCCGGCGCCACCCAATACGAGGGCGAGGCCGGACTCACCACCGCCGTACTTGTCGCGGCATTCATATTCATCTGCCTCATCATCGTGCCCGACGAAACAGGTCTCGGATTCGGCAACAACATGCTCTCTCGCGAACTCTCCGAAACATACCCCACAAAACATGCCACCCTGCACTATGCGCCAGAGACGCTCCCCGGAGATCGCGCCCGGGTCATCGCCGCCTATGCCGACTGGTGGCTTACCGAAATCTACTCGGAAACCGGCATCGAACCAGATCGCAGCATCGATATTTTCCTCTACGAAAATCCGCAGCAGCTCGCACGCCTCACTGGTCTCAAGGATACTTACTTCTCAAAACCCTGGAAATTTCAGATCAACATCATTCAGGACGAATACCCGCACAACATATTCAAGCACGAACTCGTCCACGCAGTCCTCGCCCAGGCCAACGATTCACCCCTGCGCATCCCCGCCAACCTCGGATTGCTCGAAGGCGCCGCCACAGCTTACGAACACTACTACCATCTCGGCCCGGGTTTTCAGCGCCAGTTCGCGGCGGCACAGAGAGCCGGTGTCATTTCCAGCGGTCACAAGGCAGTCTCCAACAAGGGATTTGCCTCAGGCAACATGTGGAAGTCCTACGACATGGCGGGCGCGTTTTCCGGTTATCTCATATACAAATACGGCTCCGAGAAATTCCTCAGGCTCTACGGCGGCGCATCCTACGAAAAAGCATTCGGGAAATCTCTCCCCATCCTCGCGGACGAATGGCGCGACTGGCTCTCGCGCATACCCGTTTCACGGGCTGAAATCAGCCGCGCGCGATTTAAATACAGTATTGCCGAACTCCCCCCCACATTCACCACTACCTGCCCCCGCATCGGTCACGCATGCGGCGACTTCGCACCATCCACACGGACATACTCATCAGCCGCCTCCTGCGCGCGCATCACCGAAAGCAGCGCCACCGGCGACAGGTTGTTCGCTCTCACCAATAATTCCTCCTGGCTGACAGTCGAAATCGAAAAACTCATCGAAAACAGCGACTACTCCAGGGCCGTCACCCTCGCGACGAAAACCGCCGCCAACAAAAATCTCCCCGGCAGTACCCGCAACAAATCTCTCTCACTCCTCGCTTACACCTACTCCCTTGCCGGCGATTATTCGCTCGCACAGGCAGCGATCAGACAGAAAAAACGCCTCGCCTTCGAACTCCCCGAAGATACGCACGCCCAACTCCTCATCGCCCAACGCCCGCGCATCCGCACGTTTCTCCTCGCCGCATACCTCCTGAAAGACCCAGGGTACGAACCCTACGTCAGAGCCATTTCCGAAGACCCCCTCTTTCCCATCCCCTACTACGAAGCAGCCAAACGCATCAAACCCGAACTGTACAGCGGCAAAGAACGATTCAAAATCCTCGACCTGAAAATGAAACTCACAAAAGTCTTTGTCGAAGACGCAGAAGGATTTTCCAATAAAAAATACGATATCCTCATCGAAACCGCCTCGGACTACGAATATGCCGCCCTGTACAATCAGGCCACGGCTCTCTACAAACAGGCAGCCGCCGTCACTCCGGCCGTCAGCCAGCAGCATTTCGCCAACGAACGCGCCCAACGCACTCTATACATCACCCGGGAACTCATGCAATGAAGCCCAGGCCGCGCCGTGGATACTCTTTCCTGAAAATCACCTTCGCCGCATCACTGCTGGCAGCGCTCTCACTTGCAGTGTTCACCCCCAGTCACATCATCCGCCAGCTTGTCCCTCCGCCGCCGCTCCCCGAAGGCATCGACACATCGAGTGTTTCCCGCATCGTCATCTCGGCTCCAGCGCACACCACTATCCTTTCGCGCAGGCATGGCCAATGGACAATCGGCGGCAACCGCCACAAACCAGCCGACGCACATGCCATCCGTGCATTTCTCGACACATTTCACATCCCCGAAAAAAACACCCGGGCAATTACCCACTCATGGCAGATCGCCCGCTGCATGGGAGAGCCCGCCAGTCAATCTCTCATCACTCTCCACGACAGCGGCGGAGCTGCCATCCTTACCGCACGCGCAGGCTCTGGCTCATTGCCATTCCAGGACGGAGTCTGCATGCAGACATCCGGCTCCGGCACTACCATATTCACCTCTCACATCAAACTCTACCAACTTTCCCAGGCGCCATCCCAGTGGCTCAACCGCGCGATATTTTCACTCGATCCTCACGGCATCACCGGCATCACCATAAAGCGAAAAGGCGCCTGCCGCGAGACGGCCACCCGTTTTCTCGCGCCAGACGCCACCGACACCATCCCCATCCGCACCTACAATTGCACCGGCTCCTCCGAGACAATCGCCTTCACTCGTGACTCATACAAGTCCCCCTGGCGCTGCCACCGGCGCCGCCATCTTGCGCCCAACCAGCAACTGCTCGACCACATAATCCGTACCGCCGCCCATCTCCGCGCCATCCGCATCTCGCCCGACCAGCGCCCCGGCACTACCGGCACCGCTATCCCTGACACACTCGTCACACTTACCCTCGACAGCGGCTCCAGCCGCACCCTTGCCATCGGGCATCCTGCCGGCACTAACAAGTTCTATGCTCAGGCCGGCCCGCATTCTCCCATCTATATCATCTCCGGCTATCAGAACCGTCTTTTCCAGATACCCCTCACACAGATGACCCATCCGGCAAAACCACGTCGCCGCCATTCCATACCTGCCGCCGCCACTCAAACCGTGCCCATCCCCGATCAATCCGGTGCATCTGTCGCAGAACCATCCCAGCCCGCACCATCCGAAAATGCCCTTCCCACTCCTGGCACTGACACATCCCCAGCCCCGCCGCCTCAGGAGCCGCCCGCCGAATCCCGTCAGTAATGCCAGGCGCCTCATACCAAGTTGCGTTCATACAGGTAACACCAATTTCCTGAAAGTGCCGCAGCGACATGATATTTCAGGATTTCGATATTACTAAACGGAACGCGTATTGGTATTATCCGTGTTAATCCGTGTCAGAAAGTCTTTATTATTTTTCGATGCTACGCCAGATCATCTCGACAGACCATAACCATACATAGGGAAATCCAATTGAAATTTCGTATAAGTGCCGCTTCCTGGTAGAGGTGCCGGAGAAACCTTTTCTCGAGAAGGAGATTTCTCCGGTAGTGATAATCAAAAAAAAACACTCGTATAATCAGCCCTGTTCGCCCGTCACTTGCCGTTGAGGACAAAGGCCAGGTCATTGACCAGCTCGTGCATGTTGCGGGTAATGGAGTCCATCTCTTCGGTCGCAGCGGCGCTCTGCTCCGATGCTGCGGCATTACCCTGAATGTCCTTGTCGATCTGAGAGAGCGTACTGCCGATGCGGTCGATGCCGGTCGACTGTTCTCTCACGGCTACGGCGATTTCGTCGATGATACTCGAAACCTTGTTGGAATTCTCTGTGATGGCAAGCAAAGCGGTCAGGAGGTCATTGACGATTTCGACGCCCTGATTTGTGTCCGTAACGGACTTTTCGATAAGGCTCGTAGTGTTGCGGGCAGCTTCGCTCGACCGCATGGCAAGATTTCTGACCTCTTCGGCGACGACGGCAAAACCTTTGCCGGCTTCGCCCGCGCGGGCGGCTTCGACTGCGGCATTGAGCGCGAGCAGGTTGGTCTGAAAGGCGATTTCCTCGATGCTCTTGATGATGCGCGAAGTCTGGGACGAAGAGTCCTGTATCTTCTGCATCGAGGCAAGCATACGGTCCATCGACTCATTGCTCTTCTGGGCATTGACTCGGGATTCGCGCGCGAGTGAATTGGCTATGTCAGTGTTCTGAGCGCTGTTGGATGCCATTTGACCGAGATCGGTGAGTGCGGCAGTGGTTTCTTCCACCGATGCGGCCTGCCGCGACGAGCCCTCGGCAAGTGTCTGGCTCGATGCCGTGACATTCGTGGAGATGCCGACGAGATGCTGCATGCCATCCTCAAGTCGTACTATTGCATTGGCGAGCGGGGCCGCTATCGACTGCGCCAGCAGTACCGAAAATATCACTGTGAATACGACTGTCGATGAGCCCGCGACCAGTAGCAGTATTTTAACGGGCAGCAGCGCTCTTGCTATGTCCGATTCGTACGCCCCGGCTCCGACGATCCATTGCCATTGCGGGTAGCTTTTGACAAAAGAGATTTTGGGTTGTGGTTTTTCCATGCCCGGTTTTGGCCACAGATATTTCACCTGCCCGGCTCCCTTCTCTTTTGCGATGTCAACCATCTCCTTGAAGAGATAGACTCCGTTGGCATCCTTGTCACCGAGCATGTCTTTCCCGTCGAGTTCGGGCTTGATGGGGTGCATGACGATCTTTCCATTGAAATCCAGTATGAAGACATAGTTGTTGTCTTCGCCGAATTTTACGCTTTTCAATGTGGCGGCGGCCGCTTTTTGGGCTTCGGCGGGGGACATTGCGCCGGAGCTTGCCAGACCGCCGTAATGCGCCACGACACTCGTTGCCGTATCGACGGCGAGCATCGTCTTGTCACTGTCCGATCGTGCCAGCTTCACATATACAGCTGTCAGCAGTATGGAAAAACACAGTGATATTATCATCGACAGTGTAATGATCTTGGCTTTGAGCGACATGCCTTTGAACATCGTGGCCTCCTCCTATGAGCGTCAGTGCAAGTGCGTACACCCATATTTCTCGTATGTATTTTGCCAATCAGCGGCGCGAAATCACCTGTTGCCATAAATGTGCGTTTTGTCTATTTAATCTATTAACCAGAATAATTGGGTTTGGGTTCCACGATGGCATTTGTTGCACTCTGGGGCGCAAAATAGATGAGCTATATGAAAAAGGCGGGGAAAGTGATCCCCGCCTTTGGAATTGACGTATGGAGATGCGGGTGAGACTTAGGGTTTGGAAGAAAATAAACATAGCAAGATTGCGCCGGATTTTTGGCCGTAATCAAGGCGCTTGCGAAGGAGCATACCTAAAGGTATGTAACTGAGCAGGCAACACAGAAGACGGAAAAATAAGACAAACAAGATGCTAAGGTTATTTTGTGACAAGCCCTTATTCTTCGTCGGCATCGGAATCCGCGTCGAGGACAATCTTCGCGCAGGTGTCGCGCGAGCATTTGAGAGCGTTGCGGTTTTCGTGTTTTATGGCAACCATGAACGAGCCGCAGTCAGGGCAAGCCGAACCTTCGACCGGGGGCAGCCATGAGATGAAGTTGCAGTCAGGGTACTTGGTGCAGCCGTAAAATGAGCGTCCCTTGCGGGCTTTGCGTTTGATGATCTTGCCGTCGCAGCCTTCGCGGGGGCAGGGAAATTCGGGGGTGTAGGACTTTTTGTTTTTGCATTTTGGATATGCGGAGCAGGCGACGAAACTGCCGAACCGGCTTTGGCGCATGACCATGTCGGCGCCGCACTTTTCGCATTTTTCGCCGGTGGCGACGGGGGGCTTTTTTTCTGCGGGGTCAGTTTTGGTATCGTTGGCGAGCGGTTTTGTGAAATCGCAGTCAGGGTATTTCGAGCAGCCGAGGAATGCTCCGTAGCGGCCGGATTTCAGGACGAGTTCCGCGCCGCACTTTTCGCACTTTTCGTCGGTGAATTTCATGCTTTTCATGGCCTTTTTGATGTCCTGGTCGAAGGGGTCATAGAATTTGCCGACGATGTTTTGCCACACGATGCCGCCTGATTCGACCTGGTCGAGCTCTTCTTCCATGTGGGCGGTGAATTCGTAATCGACGATGGCGCCGAAGTTTTTCGTGAGGATGTCATTGACGCGGAAGCCCCATTGAGTCGGAGTGAAAGAGCGTTTTTTGAGGGCGACGTAATCGCGTTTTTTGAGGGTTTCGATCGTGGGGACGTATGTGCTGGGGCGGCCGATGCCGCGTTCTTCGAGTTCGCGCACGAGGGATGCTTCGGTATAGCGGGCGGGAGGTTTTGTGAAGTGCTGTTCGGGGAGGAGGTCCTTGAGGTCGAGGATGTCGCCTTCTTCGACGGCGGGGACCGGTTTTTCTTCCTCTGGTGTATCGTTGTCTTTAGACGCGTAGTTCATGATTTTGAGAAATCCGTCGAATTTGATGACGGAGCCGGTGGCGCGGAATATGTATTTGTCGTCACCGGCGATGTCGATGCGGGTGATGTCTACGATTGCCGGAGCCATCTGGCTTGCGATGAATCTTGACCATATCAGATCGTAGAGTTGCTGCTGGTCTTTGGAGAGGTATTGGGAGATCGAGGCGACGCTGCGGGTGATGTATGCGGGGCGTATGGCTTCGTGTGCGTCCTGGGCTCCGGATTTGGATTTGTAGACGGGGCTTTTTTCGGGGAGGTAGCTGTCGCCATATTGTGTGCTGATGAATTCGCGGGCTTCGCGCTGGGCGTCTTCGGACACGCGGGTGGAGTCGGTTCTCATGTAAGTGATGAGGCCGGTGTTGCCTTCGGAGCCGAGTTCGATGCCTTCGTAGAGTTGCTGTGCGATAGCCATGGTTTTGGATGCGCTGAAGCGGAGTCTGCGGGATGCTTCCTGCTGGAGGGTGCTTGTGATGAATGGAGGCTGGGCGCGTCGTTTTTCAGTTTTTTTCTGGACGGAATGGACTTTGTATCTGAGGCCGCGCAGTATTTCGAGGAGTTTTGCGGATGCTTCCTCGTTGGGGATTTTGATTTCTTCGTCGATGAGGCCGATAAATCCGGCCTGAAAGACGATGGCGCGGGGTCCGCTGTCAAATACGCCGGTGAGTGTCCAGTATTCGATGGGATCGAATTTTTCGATTTCGCGTTCGCGTTCGCAGATAAGGCGGAGGGCTACCGACTGGACTCTGCCGGCGCTGAGGCGGCTGTTGTTGAGGTTGCGCCAGAGCAGCGGGCTGAGTTTGTAGCCTACGAGGCGGTCCATGACGCGGCGCGCCTGTTGGGCGTCTACAAGGTTCATGTTGATGTCCTTGAGGTTGCCCATGGCTTCGCGGATCGCCTTTTCGGTGATTTCATTGAAGGACATGCGGTAGATTTTTTTGTGGGGGAAAAGGCGTGCGAGGTGCCATGCGATTGATTCGCCTTCGCGGTCGGGGTCAGTTGCGAGTATTACTTCGTCGACCTCTTTGGCTTCGTCCTTGAGTTGTTTGATGAGTTTGCTTTTGCCCGAAACCATTTTGTATACGGGTTTGAATTCGCTGTTAACGTCAATGCCGAGGTCTTTTTCGGGCAGGTCGTACACATGGCCGAGGCAATAAGTCACCTTGTAGCCGTCTCCGAGGATTTTTCCGATGGATTGTGTTTTTGCTCTGGACTCGACGATGATCATTTTCTGCTTGTTAGTCATTGTGTTCTGTGACTCCGATTCGTTTCCTTCATCTCTTTTCCCACGGGAGTGGGCGCCTGGCATCCGGCCGGCCGCTTTTACCTTTTATATATATGAACCAATTGGTGGCGGGATGCAACAAAAAAAAATAATTGTTTTGTCCCGAAAAAGGTTTCATCTCGCCGTAGTGACAAAAATACGTCCCGGCATCTGGCGGATTGCGCCTCTGAGCTCGAGCATGAGGAGTCTCGAAGCGAGCTGTGAAGCGGGGAGTGCCGTGGCGGCAGCTATTTCGTCGAAACTTGCGGGAGAGCGCTTGACGATTTCGACAATCGCGGAGTCAGTTGCGTCCGGGAGCGTTTCGGGGGGGGCGTCGAATTCGAGTTCTTTCTGTGCGGGAGATTCAGGTCGGCCAAGCACACCGACGACATCTTCGGCTGTTTCGACGAGGGTAGCGCCGAGTTTGATCAGGCTGTGCGGGCCTTTGCTGAGCTCGCGTGTGATGTCTCCCGGGACGGCGAATACCTGGCGGCTTTGTTCGGAGGCGATGTCAGCCGTGACCATAGCGCCGCTTTTTTCGCCGGCTTCGACGATTATGACACCTTCGGACAGTCCGCTGATGATCCTGTTGCGGCGTGGAAATTTCCATTTTTCCGCGCCAGTGCCGACGGGGTATTCGCTCACGAGCGCGCCGCCGGTGGCGAGTATGCTTTCGGCGAGTTTTTCGTGACCGGCTGGGTAGTATGGTTTCGGGAACTGGCCGGTGGCGAGGATGGCCGCAGTGGTGCCGCCCGCTTCGACGCTGCCCGTGTGTGCGGCGGTATCGATGCCGCGCGCGAATCCGCTTGTCACATTGAATCCGGCTTTGCTCAGGCCTGCCGCGAGATCGTGAGCCACAGTTTTGCCATAGCCCGTGCACTGTCGTGAGCCGACGATGGCCACTCCGCGCTTCGAGATGGCCTTGAGTTCGCCAAGGACATAGATGACAGGGGGTGGGAAGTGTGTTTCGCGCAAGGCTGGGGGGTAGGCGCCGCCGTAGAGAGTGATGATGCGGATGCCGGCCGAAAAGGCCCGTTCCATTTCCTGCTCGCCGTTGCCGGCAGCGCGTGCGTCGAGCAGTTTGCGTAGCATTTCGGGGGTAAAGACACCTGACGAAGCGAGTGATTCGTCGGATGCTGTCCAGACTCCGGCCGGATCGCCAAAGTGTGCCACCGCGTCATAGAAAGTCTTGGGTGTCATGCCGAAAACGGCGTTGAGGGCGATCCAGTATTGAGCGTCTCTGGTTTTCATGTGAGTGTGTATCCTGGCGGCTTTACCGGCGGCGGGGTTGTCAGTACGCGAGTCGGCAAAAATGCAAACGGCGGGGGGATACCCCGCCGCGAGATGCTGATGCGGACAAGATTATCTATGGCTTTGCGGCCTCTGCCTTCGCGGGGGTGGAAACGGTTGGCGTGTCGGATTTTTTGCTGTCGTTGATATAAAAACCGCTTCCCTTGAAAACGATTCCGACGGGTATAAAGAGCTTCTGGAGACTGGCTCCGCACTTTTCGCACTTTCCCTTATATTTTTCTTCTGCACCGTGTATCACTTCGACCTGCTCTCCGCAGGCGGTGCATTGATAGTCGTAGACTGGCATTTCACTTACGCTCCTTGTCGAATGTAATTGACTGCATTGCGAGTTGCTATTTCACTTCGGACTGCGAGAATAGTTTTTCGACCTGTTTTGCGGCGTCTTCGCGGGAGCTTCTGCGAAGGATTTCGATAAAAACGTTCCGCTTTTCCCTGGGCAGGCCCGGGATTGTGGCGACAACGGCGTTTATCGCGTTCCAAGATTTTTCCACTCCCACATTGTCGATGAGCAGCATGGTCAGTCGTGTCCAGCGGATTTTTTCTGCCGGAGCTTCGCTGATCATCATGCGTATCAGGCGCTCCGCAAGGGCGTTGTCGCCTGAGTTGAACGACATCATTATAAGGTTTTCCCACGCTTCGCCCAATCCACGGTCGGCCTCGATAGCGTCCATATAATTTTTAGCGGCTGAGGCCGGATTTTTCAAACTCTGGTGGGCGAGTCCCTGGTTGTAGTAGACGGCGGCCGGGTTGGAAGTCATGCGGTCCACTCCGTTCAGTGCTGTCAGGGCTTCCTCGTAGTCGCCATAGGAAATGTTAATTGCGGCCTGTGAAACCCTGACCAGACCGGAGTAGGGAGCAATGGTGGCGGCCTGTGCGATGGCACCCCGGGCATCCTGTTCGTGAGCGATGTCGGCGTGGAAATTGGCGACGGCTGTCAGCACCATCGCGGAGCGGGGATAGTCGCGCTGCATTTTGTCGAAAAGGCGGTTGGCCTCCTTGAGGCGGCCCTGTTTCTGCAAGTATGATGAGTATACGAGCATCGACTCGAGAGTGTTGCCGGCCTCGTCGTGTATTTTTGCGAACAAGTCGTCGATGATCGACTTGTCGACTCCTTCGCTGTCGAGCAGTTTGACGGTCTGGAGCGCGGTGTCGATATAGTCGGGAGTCAGGATGAGCGCCTGTTTGTAATAGTCTTCGGCGAGGGGGATCATGCCGAGGCGTTCTGTGGCGCTGCCGACATATTTGAGTATATAGCCTGACGAGGGGAAAGGTTTCATGGCTTGCTGGATTTCGATCGAAGCGTCCTCGCC
>CAZQSL010000107.1:0-12147 GCA_964595945.1 uncultured bacterium | reverse complement strand
GGTGGTAATGGCGCCCTGTCTAAAAACCGGTATCGTGTCATCCTGTCGTGAGTCCCGTGAAGAAGAGTCATCCTCTGCGGCATCTTCCACAGGGTACCCATCATCGTCGAAAGCGGGCTCTGCCCCGGCTGGGACGTCACCGGCTATCTCTGAAGCAAGCTCCGCTTTTTCTATCACGGCAGCCGAAACTACCGTGCCGACCTTCACATCGACAGCGATGCTCCTGACAGCTATTTCCTTGAACCTGTTGGTTTCGATGAGCGAAACAGCCTCGATGAGCTCCGAAAGCGTGTACGAAGAAATGTCGGACGGGTCGTAGAACATATTGGCACGATGGACCTCTGCGCCATCGTCAGTGATGATCGAAAAAACTATTTCGGCCGTACCGGGACCGATGCGGTCTATCGAGGCGTCAAGCGCCTGAAGGATCGCCATGATCGCGAAATTGTCAAATAGCGCCGGGTCCTGTATCACTTCGATCTTTGTTTCCCTGCTGAGATTGTGATCGACATCGCGGACAGTGATATTGACGGGGATCATTCTGGCCTTGCCGCCGACGGTCGCTACAAGTGCGCTGCCGCGGTCTTCGGTGACTTCGGCGAATTGACGTCCGGTGGCCGTTAATTTATATGACATATCGGCGCTCTTGATGATCGCGTGTACGTAGGCGTCGGCGAGCGGAAAACTCGTTGTGCCTTTGCGAAAAAAGGGATGGCCGAACAGCAGCAGCGTATTTCCCTCGACAGAAGTCACGGTGCCGACCGCCGAAATGTCGATGTCGCCGCGTACGAGCTGTACAGCGACGGAGGCGCCCGGCACAGCGGGATATTTGCCTGTGACCGGCGGCGCGGCCGGCATGTCGGGAGTGCGGGCTGCCGCCCCCTTTGCGACAGTCAGCTCGATACCGCTATGCTCGAATGTCTTTTTGAGCATCCCCATCGTGCGCGTGGAAACTCCCCTCGCGAGCAGCGGAGTCGCGGCAGTCTGAGCCACGAGCGCACCGCTCCCGCACCGGGCGGCACACACCCTGTCATATACCGCGTTGCCGACACGGATGGGACTGTCAAGCGGAGATATCCCCGAAGCCCCCCGCCGATGCGGTATGCTGCGCATATATTCTACCGGCGTAATACCGCCGAGGCTGTGATCGGTATATGGGAAGGTCATCGAAATCGCGCCCAGCAGTTTTCCATCCACATAGACCGGCGAGCCGCTCATGCCCTGGCTGATGCCTCCGTACTTCGTCACTTCCGGCCCGGTCATTTCAAACAGTATGACAGGAGTTTCGGAAAATCCACCGCCTGGCAGCACACTTTTGATCCTGACCGGGAAGTCCGATATCGTACGGCCATCAAACACCGTGCGCCCGACTCCCCTCATGCCTGCCCTGATCTGGTCGAGCGGCATGATGTCCCCTGCCGCGGCAGGGATAGATGGTGATACAACGAAAAGAAGGATAGCAAAAATGACTGATAGTGCACTGGCCGCGCGTAAATCTGTCACGAGAGTTTTCCCTTCCAGGCTGATATGTCTGATTGTGTTAGGTTGTAATTGGAAATTGCCCTGTGCGGGGTAATGTCGCGCGACAGGGGAAAAGCCCGTTTGAATGTCCGGTAACGGGTCAGCATCAGTGATAGATCAACCCTCGTATGAATACATAACAACGCTATACCATTATATTTTTATGATACGTAAAAATCAACCTGATCACTCCTGAAACTCAAGTGCGACAGCAACCGGCGAAAATACGAAATCACTATTCTTGTGACAAGTGATGGCAACTATCGTGAAGAATGCCTTTATTTCGGGGACAATCAGAAAACCTATACATGGAATCTGTCTTGTTGCGACGGCGCGCCGCCAAGTCAAAAAAAGATGGATTGCAGTTGATTATCCATCCTTTTTGATCAAAGCATGATAACTCAGATAGGGAATGGCGCTATTTTTTGCATGCCGCTTTCTTACAGGGAGCTTTGGCCTTCGGGGCCGGAGCGGGAGCAGATTTCCTTGCCGCTTCTTTTTCTGCCGCTTTCGCTGCCTTGAGTTCTGCCGCAAGCTCTGCCTTTTTCGCTCTCGCTGCCTTGAGATCAGCATCGAGCTTCGTTACTTTCGCTGCTGCCGCTTCGAGTTTTTTCTCGATTGACGCTACTGTTGCCATGAAGATTACCTCCTTATGATTTATGTTTTTTCCATAATATCACAATCACCACGGTAGTTGTAAAGTAGATTGCTGAAAAGAATCGCATCATTTAATGGAAAAACTTTTTCCACGCAGTAAAACGCACAATTTCAGCCCTGCACGGACTACGGGAAATATATTTTTTTTTCGACATTCAATACCCCTGAAATGGTAGAATGGGATACGAATGAATATCAATCCCATATCGACTGGAGCCAACACAATGGGAAGCAGACAGATGACACCCCGGGAACGAATCCTCGCTGCGGCGAAACACATGCCTGTGGACAAACTGCCGGTGATGATATGGGTCGAAGCCCATGCCGCCGTCAAGACCGCCACCCGCGTCGTCAGACCGAAAAAACTCACCGACCGCGCTTTCTTCGACACTGTCGACACACTCCAGACTCTCATCCCCAAAAAGGAAATACGCAACACTGTCCCCCTGCTCGCCTCGCTCGTGACCAACGAGTACCTCGTCGAACTCGGAAGCGACATCGTCAATTTCACCTGGGCGACCAACACGGATTCTCTCAAGGGCTTCCGTCTCGAAAACGGCGCGCCCGTCATCACCGATGTCTACGGCGCCGAACGCCGCATCATGGGACTCTACCTCGAACTCACCGGCCATCCCTGCAAAACCCCAGAAGACCTCGACGCATACGTGATGCCCGAACTCATGTGGGACAAAATATTCGCCGGCCTCACCGCTTTCAAAAAGAAACATCCCGACATCGCCGTCAGCGCCGACTGTCCCGGCATACAGGACGTTTCCCAATGGTTCATGGGCATGGAAAACCTTTACACCTGGATGGCTCTCCACCCGGACAAGATAAAGAACTTCTTTGAAAAAATGCTCGACCACTCACTCAAGATCATCCGTAGCGCCATGAAAGCCGGCGCCGATGTCGTCCTCATCTACGACGACTACGGCGCGCAAAACCGTCTGCTGATTTCCAAAAAAATGTGGGAAAAGTTCTCGTATCCCTGCATCAGGCGCCAATGCGAAGAAGTACACAAACACGGCGGTCTCGTGATGCTCCACTCATGCGGCTACGTGCAGCCACTGCTCGACCGCATCGTCGATGCCGGCGTCGACATGATCCAGTCTTTTCAACAGGGCGCAGGCAATGACCTCGCATCAGCAAAAAAGGAATTTGGTGACAAAATATGTTTCGTCACCGGCATGGACTCACAGATGATCCCCGCTATGACCCCCGCCGAAGTGCGAGAGTCTATCATCTCCAATGCCCGCACCGGCAGAATAGGCGGCGGATTTGTACTTGGCACCAACCACGCGATCCAGGTCGACACACCCGTCGAAAATCTCAAGGCACTTTTCGACACCATCAAAATCGCACGCGAACTCGACGCGTGACCGCACTCCGCTATAATGTCTGACTGAAATACGAGGCTGAAAGGAAACACCATGCAGAGATCGAGCTGGGATACATATTTCATGAAGATCACCCACGATGTGTCCGAACGTTCCACATGTATCCGCCGCACCGTCGGTGCGATCATCGTAAAAGATAAAAGGATACTTGCTACCGGCTACAACGGAGCCCCCGCCGGTCTGCGGCACTGCGAAGAACTCGGCTGCCTGCGTCAAAAACTTAATATCCCCAGCGGCGAACGCGCCGAAATCTGCCGCGCTGTCCACGCCGAGCAAAATGCCATCATCCAGGCCGCTGTCCACGGTGTGCCCATCGCTGATTCCGACCTCTACTCCACCACCCAGCCCTGCATCATCTGCGCAAAAATGATCATCAACGCACGCATCCGCCGCGTCATCTACGAAGGCGACTACCCTGACAAACTCGCCCTCGAAATGCTCGACGAAGCCGGCATCGAACTCATCAAGTCCCCAACCGCGACATGACAGTCCGCTGTTTTCGCGATAAGTTTTCCCCGTAACGCATCACACGCCATGAGCGGACTGCCCCTCATGCGATATCAGGCAGAAATAATTGCAGACACGGCTATTTCGTTCGTTTTTTCTTAGCTGCTTTCCGGGAATTCTCGGGCTTTTGAGACTTTGCGACCGCTTTTGCATACGCGGCGCGGACTACCTGCATATCGGGGGAGATGTCAAGTTCCTTGCGAAAATACTCGGCGGCTTTTCCCGCTCTGCCAGCCGCGAGCAGGAATTTCCCGTATTCATAGTTGAGGAGTTCGACCGGAATGCCGGTCGAAAGCGCCTTTAAGAACATTTCTTCCGATTGCTCCCTTTTGCCGTTCGCGGCGAGGCAGACCGCCATATTTCGCATATATGCCGCATCCTGAGGATGGGATGTATATGCGTCGGTGACATATCCGGAGGCTGTTTCGATATCGACTCCGAGCGAACACATGATGTATCCTGAGAAAGCTTTGATATCTCTGCTTTCCATATCGCTTGAAGACTCTTCAAGCGCCATTTTGAGATATTTGACGGCTTCGGCGGAATTGCCGAGGTACATGTATCCCTGAGCAATCGACATCATGGCATAAGGCCGGTAAGAACTTTCGGTTTTCAGGAGCATTACGCTTTTGCCGCCATATATTTTGGAAATCGAGGCCGCTTTGTCCATGGTCAGCTTATCCCATCCCCCGGCTGCTGCGATTTCAGATGATGAAGGAAGCCCGACAACGAATTTGTCGAGCACCTCGATACCTTCGGAATATCTGCCGTAAAGCATCAGCGCGCTGCCGTAGAAAAACCCGCTGCCGGATGCGATGTAGCCCGCAACACCGTATTTGCCGATGACATCCTGCAATGGCACTTTCGATGCTTTCGCGTAGGCTTTGACGGCTTTGCCGTACCGGCCTGATTTGCTGTATATTTTCACTCTGTAGTAATCGGTTATCGAGTTGTCCGGGTAGTAGGCATCCATTTGATTGAGGGTATTTTCGAGCTTGTCACGTTTGTCGGACAGGTAGTAGGCCGCGAGCAGAAGCGAAAATGTGTGAACGTCCGGAAATCCGTTGTGGAAATATGCCTCAAGCGTCCTGGCCGCGTCTTCGCTCTTGTCGCTGCTGATCATGATTTCCGCGAGCGCACGGTAGTAACCCTCGACATGGGGCTGGAGAGTGATCAGGAGATGATATGTCTTGAGGGCTGTTTCGACACGTGACTCTGGTGGAGCCTGGTTGAGCAATTGCAGGTAGTTGCCGGCGAGATTGGTTCGTATGTCGATATTGCCAGGATTGATTTCGAGTCCGTTGCGCAGTTCGAACACCGCCGATTCATAATTTCCAGTAGAAGAATAGGCCATGCCGAGAAACAGCCGCGCCACGGCGTCCTGTGGCCAGATCGAGACGATTTCCCGCAATCCCCTGATAGCTTCCGGATAGCGTTTGTTGTCCCATTCCGTGATGGCTTTCTGCATTGCCCAGGCGGCAGTGGTATCGCCTGAGCGTCTGGCTTTCCCCTGAAGACTGATCTCGCGGGGGAACTGCTCGAAACGGATTTTCGAGATGTTGGAAAAACCGGTGATGAGGATTTCTCGCGGGCTTGATGCAACCATGTCAGCGGTTGCGTAGTTGTCGAGCATTTCAGGCGGATCGTCCCAGAAGCGCATGTCGATAAGTTCGGCAAGATCGGAAAGGTTCGAGACTTCGCCGGTCCTGGTGTCGATGACAGGCATATCGCCTTCGGCGCCGAGAAGTGCGATGTGCGTATCGTCAATCCCCGCCCATGCTCCGGTGAGACTGTATTCGGGCTCGAAGCGCCATGTGGCTGTCGCCGCGCCGGGTGCCCATGCCGAAACGGCTTCTCCCGAAAATCTGAGTGTCATCGCTCCATGTATATCCGGATACAGCGGTTTCGAGGCCTTGCCTACCGGGATAAATCTGGAGTCGGGCTTTTCGTTTTTGAACGGTTCTCTCTCATATTGAGTGGAGAGCATGACGATGTTGCCATCAGGATAAGTCACGGAGATTCTTTTGAGCACGGCGGAGTAATGCAGCGAAAAGACGGGATCCGCGAGTCTGTAAGTAGCCACGCGTCTTTTCATGGCGAGATCGAGTATGTGAAGGTGGCTGCCGGAAAAGACCGCATAGCGCCCGCTGCCAAGATTGTACACTGCCGGCGCGCTGCCAAAGCTGTAAACCCACAAAGCACTACCCGTCGCCGCGTCGATGAAATGTAGGGAATTATCGTCACTCGCGACTGCGATCATGCCATCGGATAAGGAGAAGACATTCCCCGATATTTGAGGCTTGATGCGATATGTCCAGTCGACGACAGGATAGTACCCTTTCCCGGCTGCGGCGTCCTGCCCGGACAGAGCCATGATGATCGTCGATACGACTATTGCGAATGCGATTTTGATGCTCTTTTGCATACCTGCCGCCTGTTTCTGTAGTTTTCGCTCCCGATAGCAGCGATTTGTATAAAAATGTATAATATCAGATAGACACGTATCGTTCAAACGTGGCTGCGCCTGTTTTTTTTTTATTTTTCAGGAACCGCCCCGGGACCCGGGTGTCAAACAATAACAGCTATGAGCGGATGGAAACATAACACATTGAAAACAACAGGGACTGTGTCCGGCACTCTCAGCCACTATGCGGCAGATGACGAGCTCGTCGCTCGATGCCAGACGGGCGATATGGCCGCGTTCGATACTCTCGTGGCACGCTATGCGGACCGGGTCTATTCCTATGCGTATCAGATGCTCGGCGACGTGGAAACCGCCCGCGAAACCACACAGGACATATTTCTGCGCATCTATACCCATATCGACCGCTTCCGCCGCGAGTCGAGCTTCAGCACCTGGCTCTTTACCATAGCTTCTTCGACGTGTAAAAACGCGCGAAATTACAATTCCATCAGAGCAAAAAGACGGTACGACAACAAACGCGACAAGTCAGACCCCGAGTCCAGACTCTCCATCCTTGACATCGTACCCGACAACAGCCATAGCCCCGAACTCGTCACGGACCGCCGCGATACCGCGGCAATCGTAAAAACATGTATCGCCGAACTTCCCGAGCACTACCGGCAGGTAATCACTCTGAAAGATATAAACGAACTCTCCTACGAGCAGATAGCCGGCGTCATCGGTTGCGAAATAGGCACTGTCAAATCCCGCCTCGCCCGGGCAAGGCTGCTGATGAGAGAGAAACTTGTCAAACAGGGAATCGTAGGACCCGGAGGCGAAGCATAATGAACTGTCAGGAATTCAGACAGATCATGCACTCATACATCGACCGCGAACTGACCGAATTCGAGTACAAGCGGGCGGAAGCGCATGTGGCTGAATGCCCGAGCTGCTCACGCGAAGTCACCCAGTACAGACAGGTATGCTGTTTCATTTCCGAATGCTGCCGCCTCGAAGCGCCAGATCAGATACTGTCAAAAATCCACATCACCATCGAAAAACGGAACCTTTTCCGGCGTACTCTGCGCCCTCTGCCCCATGTCCTGCCTCTCGCCGCGGCTTTCGCTTTCGCCATCATTCTCTCCAATCATCTCTCTCCCCCGACTGACATGGTTTCATCTTCCAACGCAAAATATTCCGATGCCACTTATGATTCATCGGCCTTGTCCGACACATCCGCCACCGCTATCTTCGACGCCGAGCTAACTACAAAAAAATCCATCCCGCCGCCAGCCATCCCTCCATCATCAAGACACGGGCAGTCCTCATTTCATACCGCAATTCCTTCTCCATCAGAAAAACTATCTGCCGGCAGCAATGCCGGCGCCCGCAGCATTCGCGAAACCGCTATTTCCTCTCTGGACTATCGTACGGAAGCATTGAAAGCATCAAACCACCATACAAAATCCCTACCCTCGGAGCGCCCCCGAGTCCGGGTTTTCGGCCAGCCACGCGCCGCCGCTTCTGCCAACATTGCAAGGACAGATTACGACAGCTATGAATCATACAAACCAGCCGGCTACTACGGACACCCAGGTATCACCACCGTCGCCCATGCCACAGGCGGCAGTTCCCGCGCCTCATACTTCCCAAGCTTCTACACATCCGCCCCAGCCCGGCGAAGCAGTCTTTCTCTTACGACCGAAACAGCAGTGGTAGACGAAAAAAACACAACCGAATCAAGCCCTTCACTCCGCAAATCCATACCCGCCACTTCCAATTCCAGCCAGCCCATCAAGTTTTCCGACACTTACCACGTGCAATACCCCGAGTCAGCGGCAGATCAGTGCGAACGCAACATCCGCGCGTCTCTCCCCGAAGAATTCAAGGGCGCCATCATCAAACGTATCGGCAACACACTCTCCATCACGGCCGAATACGGCGTGATAGCTTCTATCCGCGATGACATCGACGCGATATACTCCAATGCTTCCGAACGTCTCGCAATGCAGCCCCGCGAATTTCGACTCACCGGCAGCGATCCTGGCAAAAAAACGAAATCCTCAAAGCTGTCATTTCCGGCAAAAGAAGCAACCCTTACAATCACTTTCCTGCAATAGCATTCTCACTGTCACAAACCCATCTCCATCAGCCACATACCGGGGCAACATTCCATCATCATTTTCTGGATATGTCCTGTGTATGGAGCTTAATGCAATGGGATCAAATCTGCCTGAAACTTTCGGCAACCCCCTGCAAAAGGTTGCGGAGTTCGTCTTTCGAAATAGGGACATCATCATCTGAAGTGTATTTGGAAACAGACGGTTTACGCTGGCCCGGATACTTGAATTCGGTTTCAAAAAGATCGGGCACCTGAGGCTTGAGGATAAACATGTCATCGAGTTCGACCGCGCGGGTGGCTTCCTCGTCAGTCATAATTTCCTCGTAGAATTTTTCGCCGGGCTGTGCGCCGATGATTTCGGTTTTGATAGTCCTGCGCATCTCTTCGGTGGCAAAAAGCTCAAGCATGATATCCGTAAAATCGCTCATGCGTACGACTGGCATTTTCGATATGAAAATCTCGCCGCCACGGGCAAGCGATGTCGCGTGGAAAATGAATTTCAGCGCGTCTTCCCGTGTCTGCACAAATCGGGTCATAGCCGGATCGGTCAGCGTTATGGGCCCCCCTTTTTCGATCTGTGTCCTGAAAACTGGGAAAACCGATCCTCTGGAGCCAAGTATATTGCCAAAACGCACCGATGCGAATACCGTGCGGCTCTTTCCCTTGTAGTAGTTTGCGGCAGTAAAAAGCCTTTCGGCAAAGAGCTTTGAGACACCCATGGTATTGCATGGATTCGTTGCTTTGTCAGTGCTTGTAAGGATCGCTTTTTTTACGCCGCATTCGAGGCTCGACTCGATGACGTTTTTTGTTCCGATGAGATTGGTTTTAAGAGCTTCGAAGGGATTGTATTCACAAGCGATCACATGCTTCATGGCAGCAGTGTGAAAGACGTAATCCACGGAATCCATCGCGTGGAGAAGCCGCTCCTTGTCGCGCACGTCGCCAATGAAAAAACGGAGGCGCCGGTCTCCACGGTGTTCCTTCTGCATGTCATACTGCTTTGACTCGTCGCGGCTGAAAATACGTACGACACGGGGTTCGCACGCGAGTATTCCACGTGTCAGCGCCTGCCCGATGGTACCCGTACCGCCTGTGATCAGGACCACGCTGTCTTTAAACGAATTCTTCATCTCTCTCAAGTAGCATCTCCCCACGTATCATTTCAAATACGGTCGTCATGTTGTTGCACGCCTTGATGACCCTGTCGTAAAATTCATGGTCAAGCTCGACTATGCTTTTGATATAGCCGGCCCTGTCACCTCTGGTTTCAGGATTGTCTTCCTGTCCCTCGAAAAAATGTATGGCCGCGAACTGTCGTTCCATCATTGGGGCGATGAAGCATAGATGGCCCTGTTTGTCAGTTTCTTTCAATACTTCCTTGGCATCGTTGATGCGATGCAGCAGACGGATGAGCTCCTTGTTGTTGTCAACCGATCTGGTGCGTTTCAGCATGTCGATGACTCGACTGCAATCCCTGTGCCCTCGCTTGAGTTCCGTGGAAATATGCCGGTAATCATCGATGAACCGCGATATCGTTTCGAGTGCGACATCGTAATCGGGAGGTTGATATGATTCCCATGCTTCATCAAGAATTTCGAGCGGTGTGCGTTCAGGCGTTTCACTCAGAAACTCGTCAATCACTTCAGCGACAGGTTTGATGATCGTGCCCTTGATCTTTGCCCCTCCTTCTGTCGCGTCGATGACCTTTCGCTGCATGTTGGGCACCCGCAGGCCGAACCACGTCAGAAATTCATAGAAACTCGCGTAGGTAAACATTGGATCGCCATAAATATCTTCGATCTCGATGAGGTTCATATCCTTGATGCCATCAGAATATTTTTCATTGCGAAAACTGCCGTCGGCATACCATTTGTTACCCGGGAACCCGAGATCGACGCCCATCAGCACCACCGGATCAGCCCCGAACATGCAAGCCATGCTGAAAGCATCAGTCAAAACCGATCCGCCCGTGGCTACGATGCCCTTGCGGCCGAGGATCGGGCTGAAGATGCGTTCGGTCGTGTCGGAATGAAAGTAATTGAACATCCTGCCTTTGTGATTGAGTGGGATGTATGGTGTCACTTCGATCGAAGGCAAAAGATAGGCGAACGATGTATCGACACCCCTGAGCTTGAAATAGTTGAGCGGCTGAAAGTCGATTGTCGCGATACAGTCTGGCTCTATCCCGTTGCGCAGCAGTGGCCGTACCGCCGTGTCGCAGGCAATGATCAGGGCCTTACCCTTGACCGCGCGCAGCATCCGGACATTTTTTTCGAGAGACGGGCCGGGCGCGATTACAAATACTGGCCTGCCCTGGAATTTATTATACAGAAGTGGTATGCCGGGATTTTTGAGCGCGGGGCGGAAGTTCATCGCGGTATTTGTCTGAAACACCGCTCCTGCCTGCATGACAGTAATCATGTTCATCATCATAAAATTGCCGGACTCTTTGATCGACTTTTCGATAATGTCATATATCCCCGGAAACAGCGTAATGTGGGGGATAGTCCTGACCGCATAGTCTGGCAGCGTCATGTAAGAAGCATTGGCAGTGATATAATACTTCAGGTCGCTTGCTTCGAGAGCAAATGTCAGCAGCACTTTTCTGGTTTCGAAAATATCGGTAAGGTCGACCGATTCGAGCGCAAGCCGGAAGAGTTTGACTGAAGGCTCAATGACCATGATCATCGGATGCTCGATCCTGGACAAAAGGTATCTGACTTCGTAACCAAAACCAAATCCGAGCAGGACAACCCTTTCCTTTTTATCGAAGGACAAGGATGACATGCGCTTTTCGGCTTCCTTGAGTGGGTCGAACAGGGAATTGCCGTGGAGTGCGCGGCCATCGGGAGTTTTCATTACAAAGGTGTCGCTGCCTCTGCGGCCCTTGACGAGTTCCACGACATAATTGCAGTCCGGCCGTTTTTCGATTTCCCGTTCGTACCGTTCGAGGTCTTGCAGCAAAGTAGGATAAAGGGTGTTAAGACACGCAGTGTTTTTTTCAAGGATTTCATTGACCATTAGTCAGTCGCCGCCGCCTTTGTTGACAGGATGGGTATCGTTAGTGAATAGCCGCGAGCAGGTCCTGCATCGCCTTTTCAATAGTCTTCTTACCGCCAAGCAAGTATGAGCCGGCAACAAAATAGTCGGCTCCGAGCGCATGGAGCGAGGCGACATTCCGGTCAGTCACTCCGCCATCTATGGAAAGCCATATATGTCGGCCCGTATTTTCGATCATCACTTTGGCCTGCGCAATCTTTGGTTTCATGGCCTCGATAAAATCCTGCCCGCCAAACCCGGGATTGACCGTCATGATCATTATGAAATCGACACGGTCCATGACCCATTGGATCACATCGAGCGGCGTCGAAGGATTCAGGGCCACGCCTGCCTTTTTACCCATTTCCCTTATCTTCTGAAGTGCGCGGTCAAGGTGGGGAGTGGCTTCGGGATGTACCGAAATGATCTGTACATTGGGCAGATTGTAGGCATCGAGGAAACGCTCGGGACGATCGATCATCAGATGCACAATCGTGCTC
>CAZQSL010000106.1:0-12349 GCA_964595945.1 uncultured bacterium | reverse complement strand
CCTCGTCATGACCGTCTCATCACATCAATGCCAGTTGAGTTTGTAGACAGGCTCTGAAGTATATGCTAATGGAGACAAACTGTCGATTGTGTGAACGGGCCATAGTGACGAATCACATATTGTTGAAACAGGCAGCGGCGGAGAGGGGTTCAACTTCAAGACGATATACGATGTGGGCAAGTCCTTACGCGAGCTGTCTCAACAGCAGCACAAAACCGAAAGGCAATGCCAGATAAAATGGAATTACAATAGCAAGAAGAATGATTTTTTCAGAGTAAATATCCCTGACCATCTGCACACCCGAAGTCTCCCCGATTTGTGCCATCGAGTCGCGAAGTTCGGAAAAGGTAATTGTATTTCGTCCTGAAAACACCTTTTTGATTTCTCGCTCAAGCACGTCGATGGAATTATTGCTGAACATGAGCCGCAGCAGGCGCTTGCCCAATCTGCTCCCGAGTGGCCTTGTAGCGCCCCCTGCCCCAAACCCGATTTTCTCTGCCCCTTTGCCGCCGCGGAATTTGTCGAGCGCTTTTTTGATCATTTCCATTGTCACGAGAGTTCCGGTAATTTCTGCCGGATCAGTTTTGGCACCATTCATTTTTCTTATGATGTGAATGACGGACATGAGGACTCCTGATATTACGACCGGGAACATTCCGAACTCGAACAGGACTCTCTCGACAGCTTTTGCGATGCCGGTCTGAAACCCTATCGTGCCGGCAAGCAGCGTGGTGCCGAATATGTAGTAAAGGAATGCCAACAATCCTGCGATAAGCCTTGTGCTTCCGGTTGCAGGATCAAGCATGTTGTTCTTGAAAAATATAAGAGTAACTATTCCGAGGACGAGACCTGTACATCCCCCTCCAATTGTTCTCGTGACTATCTTGAGAAGGGTGGAAAGCAGTTTTGCAATCATTCCGTTTCCGCTTTCCTTTATGTTGATCGTAAACCCGCCGGATGTTTTCGTGTACTCATAGCTATTGTCCGACATACCATGCGGCATGACTGGTAGTGTTGCACATTTCGCACATATCAGTTCCTTGCCTTCATATTGTTCACCGCATATCGGACAGTTCATTTCTTCACTCCGGGGACTATCCATCCGGATTTCCCCTGATCCTTTCCATGATGCAACATGTGACCTGTTGGCTATAACGTTGCGGGCGTATATAATTTCGTTCGACTATTGTATCTTGTCAGTTCCCAGCCACTATTCGATCGAATCCACTTCTATGAATCGAAACAAACGGGAAATGGATAATTCATTTCCAACACGCCGACATGAGCATAGGCGAGTTCAGATACGTGAGCGTTCCTGTTCGAGTATCCATCTGGCCTTGTCGATATCTGGAGAGGCGAATGCTGACATGCGGTCGATCAGGGCGGCGGGATCGGTGTCGTAGAGAAGCATCGAAAAATAGTCCTCTTTAATGAAACCCTCGTTTTTAGCGTGGGTCAAAAATGCGTAAAGGGGAGCATAGAATCCTGCGGTGTCGAGCAATGCGCAGGGTTTGTCGTGAATGGCAAGCTGTGTCCAGGTAATGGCTTCGAAAAACTCGTCATAAGTGCCGTAACCGCCGGGTAACGCGATAAATCCGTCCGAGAGCGAGGCCATGAGCGCCTTTCGTTCGTGCATGGTGTCGACGACATGGAGTTGCGTGATACCAGTATGACCGACCTCGCGAGCGAGGAGATCACGGGTAATGACACCTGTCACGTGTCCGCCCCGGGCGAGCATTTCATCGGCAATGACACGCATCAGACCGATTTTCCCTCCGCCATAGACAAGTCCGATACTGCGGTCTGTAAAAACTTGGGCAAGCCGGGCGGCAAGTTGCGTGTATTCCCCTTTGACTCCTGCGCTTGACCCACAGTATACACATATATTCTGCATGATGAATTATTTCCGCATCCAAAAATAACGAAAAGGCGCACCCGAACACAGTGCGCCGTCATGTATATTCGTTGTCATTCAACCCTTGTTGCTTCAGTCTCTCGGGCGGGGTTTGGGTGCCGGTCTCCATGTGAGCTTCATGCTGATCACCTCGCTGCATAATGTGGCGCCTGTCATCTTCGTGACATTTGGCTCCTGTCTCAAGTGTAAGTCATCCGGGCAGTGCGCGTCAATATAAAAATGAATGACTGGCCCAGGATGATCACGCACAGAGACTGATTGGTCATCGTTTCATCGTTTTGAGCGTCGTTAGAGGGCTGCCACTTCAATGTCTACGGAAGCGCTGCCAGCTGAGCCCTGTGAGTCAGTTGCAGTGACAGTGACAGTGTGATTGCCTGGAGGCATATCATTGACCGAGATCGTAGCGCCAGTGCCAAGCTGTCCATATTCAGTTGTCCAGACAATCCTGTTAGCCGGCAGTGTCCCATCCTGTCCGTCTACGGCGAGAGCGGAAAAAGTGATCGATGTGCCATAGGGAGTCAATGAGCCGGAACGCGGATTGAGTATTATGACTACCGGCGCGGTGTTGCCTGTCTGTGTAGTACTGACTACAACCGTGACGGTGTCCGTATCGGCCGCTCCCTGCGCGTCTGTTACGATGAGTGTGATGGTGTGAGTGCCGGACGAAAGGTTATTGATCTGCAGTATGCCGCCAGTACCGATTATCCCGTCGCGTGATGATCTCCACACGAGCGAATCACCTGAAAGCGTGCCTTCTTCAGGATCAATCCCCGTACCTGAAAAGACCACAAGCGCGCCCTTGTCCACACTTGCAGTCGCTACGGGAAGGATAATCGTGGCAGCGGGAGCGGAATTTGCGGGTGTTGTGGAGATGATGTTGATAGAAACCGACACGGAGCTCGATAGTCCCTGAGCGTCGGTCGCGGTAAGTGTGATTGTATGCGCGCCGGTAGACAGCGTGGAAACTTGCAGGTATGCCCCCGTGCCGAGAGCGCCGTCTCTGGAGGAATTCCAGGAAAGACTGGCGCCTGAAAGCACCCCCTGCTCTGCATCGGTTGCTCCCCCGGAAAGAGTGATTGCTGTGCCGGTCTGGAATTCTGCGCTGCCGGTCGGCGTCAGAATGGTCGCAACCGGTGCGGTGTTGGCATTCGACTCGGTGATACTGATCGTGACGGAAGCGGTATCGGTTTTGGTCCCGGAATCAGTTACTTTCATGATGATGTTGTGAGTACCGGGTGCAAGGCTGCTTGTAATGACCACAGTGCCGGTGGCAATGAGTGTCTGCTGGCCGGCGAATTCGTCATACCATTCGACAGATGATCCAGTGATGGCGGTGTCTTCGCAATCGGTGCCGGTGCCAGCCAGCGTAACCGGCGCGCCATGCGCAAATGTGGCTCCGCCCTGGGGGAGAGTGATAGCGGCGACGGGAGCCGCATTGCCGTCGATCGGCGCGACGGAGAAAGTGACAGTCTCGGTCGCGGCTTGCGCGAGGGTAACTGACTGGGTCGCGGGATTGGCGGAATATGTGCCGTCGCTTCCCAGTGATACTTCGTACGTGCCAGGTTTTATGTCGGAAATACTCGCCGTGGGCGTCGTCTTATCCGTTTTCACTCCATTGATATATACCGGGAGCGACGGCTGTACTATAGCGCATGAGCTTGTGGTATTGACTGTAAGGCCAGCGACTTCGGCAGGCGTCACTGTCAATGCGTCATTGCCGAGCACATCGTTTGCAACAGTGACTACTCCTCCAGCGACAGTTATGGAAAAAGTCCTGACAGAGCCTCCGCTCGCTATCGTACCCTCGTATGTCCCGCTGACTATGGGATTTATGGAAAAATGCCCGTTGTCATCGGTCATTACCTGAAAATTGAACCCGCCCCTAAGTTCCACGACAGCGCCGGACACCGGCACATAGCCTTCGGGGACTTCTCTTTCACTTGAGGCTTTCGCCGTATGTCTGCCAGCCGTCACTTCGGCATTGTAGGACTTTTCATATACATAGCCCTCAAGAATCCCGCTGCCGGCTCGCATGTTGGACCCTCCGTCTGTCCCGCCGCATCCAGCCAGCAGGGCCACGGCCATAATCATCAGTAGCGCTATTTGCAGTCTTGCCCTTCGCATATTTCCTCCGTATCAGATAGTCTCGATTACCGTTGCCATGCGTCATTTGCGCAAATTATACCATGTGACACCATATCGTGTAATATAATTGAAATTATTGTTTCAGAGCCCTGTCCGCTCTGCGATATGCTATCTTTTCTGCGGCAGTTTGTATATCGAGCAATGAAACACCTGCATGCAGTATGCCCGGCAAAACGCCCTCGGGGACGTGTAATGAATGGAATAGAATCACTCAGTGTTTTTCGTGGAGCTGCCATTGCGGTCGTGTTCGTAATAGCCGCGACAGGCTTCGGCCTCACTTTTTTCAGATTGAGCGAAGAGCGGTGCCCCAACGGGGCGGCCTTGAGCCTCTCTTTTGCTGCCGGTAGCTGCCTGATAGCCCTTGCCGGCGTCGCGATGCTCTCTTGTGGTATATTCGGGGCAATTCCATGTTTGCTGACGCTCGTCATGGGTCTGTTGTTTATGGGATTCAACTACCGGACAGCCGTTAGGCTTTATGCCGGAATAATCAAACAATTTCTTGCGCTTGACCCCGTAGAAAAGCTCTGTATCATACTCGCCGCCATTTTATGCGCTGCCGGACTGTCAAGAGCGTCAGCTCCTCCGGTCGAACTCGACGCGCTCGCCTATCATCTGCCACTCGCGAGACAGTTCGCAGTCAGTGGTTCTTTTTCTCCCGTAAGCTCCATCGTGTATTCATTCATGCCCCTCGCGGGAGAAACCCTGTTTGCATTTCCCCTGGCACTCGGCAGCACGACCGGGGCAGTGATGCTGCATGCGGCATTCGGGCTGATGATGATGCCTGCGCTACTGTCGGCAGGTACGCGGCTGCTCCCCGAAAATACCGGCGCGCGTGCCCTTGCATGCCTCATCTTCGCCACTACTCCGCTCGTGGTATGGGAGATGGGATCAGGATATATTGACCTGATGGTTTGTCTTTTCCTCTTTTCGGCATTCGCCATGACTGTCACCTGGCAGGCCCCTGCACCCGGCATTATCGCCGCGGCCGGACTGGCCGCCGGATGCGCCGTTGCCTGCAAACTATCCGCCGGGCCGTTCGCCGTGCTGATTGCGATTATCCTCGCGTTCAGATCGCCAAAACGCCTGCGTTCTTTCATCCTCTTTGGCCTCGCGGCGGCTCTTCCGGTCATCCCCTGGCTTGTCAGATCATATCTGGCTACCGGCAATCCCGTATTCCCCTTCGCGTGGGAACTGTTCGGAGGTCAACCGTGGAACGCCGCCGTCAATGCCGAATTTCTCAAATGGCACACCGGCTATGGCGTAAAAGGTATCGTCGATTTTCTTTCGCTGCCACTCAATCTCACACTGGGTGCGGCTGGCCGCTACGGTTGGCCCGTCGCCATGCCCGACCGCGAACTCGGCATGGCATACCTATTTACGTTCCCCCTTCTCTTCTTCGCGGGCCGTGCTGTCAGGCACAGAGAGTGGCTGTGGGCTTTCGTGGCGCCAGGGATACTGATATGGTACTTTTCCACGCAGCAACTCAGATTTCTCCTGCCGCTGCTCCCCGCCGTGTGCCTGCTTGCTTCGGGCGGCATTGCCGCATTGGCAGCCGGGATGAATAACAGTGCCAATTCTGCTATCGCAGTGATGGCAGTCGCTCTCACCGGATACTGCCTGTGGACCCAATCAGATTACATTTCCACGGCACTATCCGCCGCATCCGGCACCACCCAGGCGAAGGAAATTTACATCGCTGAAAATATGCCTTCGTTCGACGCTTTTCTCGCACTTGATGACCTTGCCGCTGCAAAGACAGGTGATAATGCGGCAGTTGGGCTACTGCTCGAAACGAGAGCGTTCTATTCGAAAATGCGCCCCGTGTGGCTCAATCCCATGCAGCAGGGAGTCATCGACTACGGATCAACCACCAACATCTCCGAACTATCCGCCAGACTGAACCTGCTTGGGGTAAGCTACATTCTGATCAACCGGCGCACATTTGACCGGCTCAACGAAAAGACAAATCTTCAGAAACGGGAAGGAATTGAATATTCGGGGTATTTTCTGAGTTTCTTTACCCTGTATGACAATTATCTTGGCGACGGCCCAGTCAGAAGAGTGTTTTCAAACGGCACATACGAAATATACGAAATCTCAGAAAGATGAAACAGCCCGATTATCTTGTCTGCAATATCCTGGCTGCCACCTGCGCCGGATCGATGAAAACCGGATACAACTCTTCGCTGAAGTAATAGACGTCCATCTCAAACAACCCTGGACACACTCCACACAGCCGGCAGTGTCCGCACGCTTCGCCGCGCCCGTACTCAAAAACATCCTGCATGATGAGTCCCTTGTCATCGAGAAAATAGGTGGCAGTACGATCCTTCTTTACGATCTTTCGCGCCTCGGTGGCGACATATTCAAATTCCGGCAGATAACACAGCGGCACACGCTCGACACGGCATGTGCGTCCCGATTGCGTGACGAGCCGTAGCGCCTTGTGGAGTTCGAGCTCGAAGTCGTTGAGCCTCGCGATCGTGTCCCGATACTGCGATGCCTTGTTGTTGCGGGGATCGAGATTATTCCACACGAAGTGCCTGACGAATGGAGCTTCGGCGAGCAGCCACTCTATGTTGCGCGACAGATGATCGGCATTGTATTTATTGATTACGGTGTTGATGACGAGATTGACATCGGGATAACCTGCGAGATTTGCAATCGCCTTTTTGACGTTTTCGAGCGAGTCTGGGTTGGAGGTCAGAAATGACTGAACGTCTGCCAGGACTGAATACAGGGAAATATTGAGATTTCGCAGACCGGCCTGATAGAGGTTTTCAAATACTTTCGGATCGGCGATTTTCTGTCCGTTGGTGATCATGCGAAATTCGAGCTCCGCGCCAGAGGCATACCTGATGAGATCCGGCAGTACTGGAGACATGGTCGGCTCTCCGCCGGTGAAAATTATGCGCTCATAGCCTTCTGCGCGGTAATGCTCGATCATCCTGATGCCCTCATCGAGGTCGATGATTTTTTCAAAGGGGGGATTGGAGCAGAAGCGGCAATCCTGATTGCATTCGCGGGTAACCTGTATATAACCGGTCTGAGACATGTGTCACTTCCAAAAAATCAGAGGGCGCAGCGTTTAGCTGAAGCCGGCGATACGGGGCGAAATTCGCCCCATCCGAATAGGTCTACATATTCGCGCCACGGGCCTTCGCAATACCTGTCGGCGGGGCATCTGGAACATGGTTCGCCCTTGGCCTTGCCCATCGTGATGCGCGATTTCGTATAGTCATCTATGACGATATCAGCATCGTATATCTTCGTATCGGGGATGATACGTTCGGCGACGTACTTTTCATAGTTTTCCATAAAGCAGTAAGGCATCGCCTCGGTCATCACTGGTATACCCTTTTCGATACCGACATCGAGCCCCTTTTTGGCATAGGGGGCGACGAGCGATTTCCGCGGCACTACCGACAGCGAGTATTTTTCGGCATTGCCGAGAATATGGACATACGCAAACTGGTACTGCACGACACCAGCGGCGACGAGTAGCCTGGCAAGCTCGGGCAGATGCCGGTAATTCGCTTTAGTGACCACCGTGTTGGTCAAGACATTCATGCCCATCGAAGCGAGATTGTGAATCCCGCGAAGAGTCTGCTTGAAACTGCCCGGCGCGCTCGTCAGATAGTCATGGAGCTCTGGCACATGGCCGTGGAGCGCAAGTCCGAATTCCGTCGCGCCGGCTTCAATCATTTTTTCGCAGAATTCACGATAAAAAAACCGCCGTCCGTTTGACTGTATATGGATGCGCGTGAAACCTAATTCTTTTGCCCTTGCAACGATTTCGAGGACATCTGGCCTGATCGTCACTTCACCGCCTGTAAACACAACGGCCCTGTAATTCTCACTCGCTTCTTCGAGAATGGCCGTGATCTCCGCGGTCGTGCGATCAGGATGCACGCCCTTTTTGTGCGCCTGCACACAGAAATAACACGAGTTGTTACACGCAAATCCGACTTTTACATCTATCCGATCCATCAGGGGTATTCCTCGCAGACCATCCGCTGACTGCGGTTGTTCCGCACGTTTACTTTGCAGTCACATAATAACACATTCACCGAAAACCTTCGAGGGCAAGGACTCAAAAACACATGGTCTGCTCAGTCCATGCCGCGGATTTCCCCAAATCCGTACAGCCTTGCGTATTCGATATGAAGCCCTTTGCAACGATGCTTTTCAGGACACGTCAGACACTTCATGCCCTGCGCACAGTGCGATGATTTTAAATAACCGGCAACGATTGCATCGAAGTCGGGACTACCGCTCTCGGTGATCATTCCGAGTTCTGTCACGGGGATGCCTTCTTCGATCTGCTGACCATCGAGCAGACAATACGGGACTCCCCGCACTGACACATCATACGGCAGCGAAAGTGTGTTGTACTCCTTGAAAAAAACGCGCAGGCCCGTGACATCAGCGGCATATTCATCATCCAGATACTCAGGGGGAGACAGGATCACTCTCGCATTCCCACGTACAGGGAGTGGCCTGGTGATCAGTCGCGGTACATTAAACCTATTTACAATCACTTCGATTTCATCCGCGATTTCCGAAAGACCGGCGACGTCTACCTCAAGTGATCTGAGCCTCAATCGTACCACTGTTCCGGCCGCCCGCCATTTCCCGACACATTCCCCGAGCGTTTTCATACCGGTGCCGGGCAGCATATCGATGATCACCGTACCGGTTTTTACGCGCCCCAGTATTTCTATCGGGTCAGCAGTCAGATCATCGACCAGCAACATTCCTCCGCCCTTTCCATTGAATACTTCACGCAGATGCCGCAGATAATCACAGAAACCAGCCATGCAGCAGTACCCGCATCTTTCGCCGCCGCCACACGGAAAATCATGCGTGCCGCGAAAAAACTCCTCGAACATCGCCCGCCGGCCATAGACTTCATCGTACATCTTACTGGAAGGCTGGATATATACTTCGTTGCCTTCGAGCAGCCTCGGAGGCAGCCTGTTTGTCCAGATCACAAGATTTCTCCTCCGGGCTTCCGCAAACACCGCTTTCAGTTGCCGCGCGACCGTCCTGTCATCGGGCATGACTTCATCGCGGTTATGCCACGCATTGCCAAAAGGCACCGGATACAACAGATCGAATTCGCTCGCGCCGAGATTTGCGAACACAGTCACTGTTTCCGCCAGCGTAGGGCTATTGATCGCTGTGAGCACAATGTCGATGCTGACGACAAGATTACCCTTGCGAAGAGCGTTGACGAGCCCCCTGACAGCCTGCCCGTATGAACCCGGCGCGCCGGTCAGCCGATCGAATTTTCCCTCTTCATGCGAGTGGAGCGAAAAAGTGATTTCACGCAGTCCCGCAGCTACCGCCCTGTCGAGGAAATCAGAATAGACAAACATGCGGCCATTGGAGATCGTCTGCACCCACGTATATCCAAGCCGGGTTGCGAGTTCGATGATTTTCACGAAATCAGGATGCGTGGACGCCTCGCCGCCGGAGATCACGACTCGTTCGGCTCCCCGTGCCCTGCCCCGCCTGAGATCATCAGCTATTTCGTCCAGTCCCACCTGATGGCCATCGAGCATATCCCTGTCAAGACAGAATACACACCGGTTATTGCATGCTTTTGTGACACGAACCCAATGACGTTTCTCATACGCGGTATGTTCGGGGTAAATCATCATTTGCGCCCATTCCGGATTATATTCACAAAATCCCTTCTGCTTCATTATACAGAAGCGGTGTAAAAAATACATGTATCGAATTGGATAGCAGTTAAAATTCCGCACTTTTACTCTGGCGTAAGATATTTTACAATCTGCCCTTGAGGGACCAGACAGCAAGAGAAAAGCCATGTCATTTCAGGCTGTGTCGGGGAGTTTTGGGGAATATCCAGAGTTTCGTTTCGCTGATGAGTTTCATCGTTCATGGAGCCTGCAATGCAAAACGCAAGAGAATAATGTGTTCTTTCGGACTGGGGGTTACAGGTGTATAATTGTGTCAACGAGTATGACGGATAACATGGGAGTCGGTACATTGAGGATATTGATAGTGACATTCAGCGCGACAGGAAACACGAGTATCGTTTCGGAAATGTTGGGACAAGAGCTGGTCACTTGCGGTCATCAGGTTCAAAGAGTTGAGCTTGACCATAATGGAATATTCCATAATGGAACTATTGCGATCGGACAATATCTGACCGAAAAGGCAAGGCCGCATGATTGCATCATGGTCGGAGGGCCGGTTTATGCGGGTCATATTCAAAAAAATGTCAAGACCATCCTGCTTTCGCTGCCGAGCGCGGATGCAGTTGCCTGGGGGCGGATTGCTGTTCCGTTCATTACATGGGGAGGTATATCTTCGGGCATAGCGCTTCGCGAGGTAGCGCTGTTGCTGAAACAGTCGGGCAGAACCCCGGTACTGGCGATGAAAATTGCCGGCAGGCATTCTCTTTCAAGAAAGTACGATGTGGTACTGCACGAGGGACGGCCAGGCAGCGAGGCTCAACCATCTGTGAGAGAACTTGCTGAAAGGCTTTCCGGGATTGACATGCAACAGCCCGTAGATATTTCTCATAGCCTCGACTATCAGGGGTTCAGGACAAAATATGTAGATACTGCCATGTTCAATGAAAAGGGGCTGAAGCTCCTATTGCATCCTGGCATGATAGTTGATTACGGCAAATGCACGGGTTGTGGTCAATGTATAAAAGCGTGTCCTGTCAGACGGCTTGAAATGCGATCCGCCCAGCCGCACGGGCAGATGGGCGGAGCACAGTGCATATACTGCACCGAGTGTCATAATGCTTGTCCCTCTGGAGCAATCAAATCTCCCGCTTCGAGACTGGAATGGCTGATCACTAACGGAGGCGCCGGCAAAGGGCCTCTTGCCTGCAGGGAATCTCCGCTGAATGTGGTGTATCCAATAGGATGATGCCCTCAATGGGTTGACGCGAAGACGTAACTCGTGATTGTCGATATGCCCGCTGAGATGCCGGCGCTTCCGTGACTGGTCGATAGTTGTTGGCAGATATCATTCTGTGCTGTGCATAATAATTGCCATAATGCTGCTTTTCTCCATTGTGACATATAAAATAATCGCAATAGATGCAAGCTCCGGATTCTGTTGCAGGATTCGGGGATAATATAGTTTGCGAGGGATTACCATGAAAATCATAGGAGTATCATGCAGTCCGCGAAAGGAAAAAGCGACTTGTCACGCACTTCAGGCAAGCCTCGCTGCGATCAAAGAAATGTCGCCTGAAATCGAAACCGTGATGGTCGATCTCGCCGGAAAAACAATACACGGATGTACGGCATGCGGTGCGTGCAAAAATGGGCTACGGTGCTCGCAGGACGACGACTTCAATGAGCTGATACCATTGTTTTCCGATCCGGATATTGCGGGAATGATAATAGCTACGCCGGTATATCTTGTGGGGATGTCTTCACAATGCAAGGCCTTTCTGGACAGGTCAGTTGTATTCAGACGCAACGGGTTCATGCTCAGAAATTGTGTCGGGGGAGCTATAGCCGTCGGAGGATGCAGAAATGGAGGGCAGGAGCTTGCCATCCAGTCGATACACGTAGTGATGCTCTGCCATGACATGATTGTCGTAAGTGACGGACAGCCTACTTCTCACATCGGTGCAACTGTCGTAAGCCAACCCGACGGATCAATTGAGGAAGACCAGACGGGGTTGCTCCTCGCAAAAGGAGTCGGCAGAAGAGTTGCCGAAGTTGCTGCGATAATGCGGACAAGGATGTCTCTGATTCCAACAAAACTGGAACCATAAATCACGGTGACCTTTATTACGAAAAACTCCATTTGTAAAGAGCCTATCGTAACCATTCACGGGCCGCATACAGGACGATAGCGCACAATAGAGCATCTATTAATTCTCCGAATAAGTAGTTGAATATAGGCATGAAAAAAGAGACATGCCAACGTGTGAGGAATTTGCGGCAGAAGTTATCGAGCTGCGTAGGAAAACCAGCAGTTTCACGATGAGAATATCCAGCTCCGCGAGTAGGTGGTTGCGCTGAAGAACACCGTGATTGTTCTGGAAAAGTCTGTGTCGAGGTTGGAAGAGATGGTTGCGCGACTCAGCAAGAATTCCGGGAACTCATCGAAGCCGCCGTCGAGCGACATTGTCAAGCCGGGAGGCGGCGATCATGCGGATGGGGTGCATCGGCACCGGTACGATCGTCGAGCGACATTGTCAAGCCGGCAGTGGCAAGGGCGGGAAGGGTACGGGGCGCAGGATCGGCGGGCAGCCGGGGCACAAGCGTTGTGTGCGAGTGGAGT
>CAZQSL010000105.1:0-12564 GCA_964595945.1 uncultured bacterium | reverse complement strand
CGGGCTATCCTTGCTGTACAGACTCAGTACAAATAACGTCAGTCCCACCGAAAGCGCGAAGGCTACAATGACACTAACCCACGGCATACCTTTTCTCATCAGTCCGTCGCCGGAGCCAGATGATTTCCTCACCATAATGCCCGCTATCAGCAATGGAGAAAACATCAGCGCAAACACGGGGATCGCCTCATCACGGCTTGCGTTCGTCGCCACAAACGCCGACGTCAATAGTATATAAGCCGCTGCTGCCAGCGAAAACACAAGGTTTTTCGTCCCCATACATCCACCTTTGCATTCTGTGCCGGATCAGATTGTATCCGGTTTTCGTCCTATTTCATTTCACATATATAATACATCAAAATACTTCCAGTCAGAAGTGTGCAGACTTGTTTCAGCGGAACATATTGCTTCGCAACACTTTTCCGCCTGGCATCAGATCGAATGTCATATTGCATATATTGCAGTCTTTGGCATCGGTAAACGAAACATACACAGATCCATCGTCTCCAGCGCGTATCGTCGACGAATATGATTTCCCATCAGTCATACCACTGTACCTATGGAGATTCATGTCGATGATTTCCGATAGTTTGCCCCCTCTGAAAACAAGTATGCCATTTGTTGGATCGATATTGTCCGGTACTTCGAGCACTCCGGTTTTTTCGCCCGATGCCGAGTATGTCTCAACACGGCCCTGTGATGTGGAAATGTATATGACGCCGTCTGCTCCGATCGCAAACGATGCCGTGTTGTCAGGCACGGTGAAAGCACTCAGCATCTTGTGCGACCTGTCATACAACTCGATCATACCTGACCTGGTATTGTGCAACAGAATAATGCCATCCGGAGTCACATCACACAACGTGCCACTCGCGCCCGGGTCGATCTGCCATTCGTCCGTCATACTGCCGGTTTGATCCATGATGAGGATTTTAGCCTTTTTAGCATCATAGAGATACACACTGCCTCCGCCGGCACAAAATGCCGGAGTATCCTCGCCTTTCAGATAACTGTTCAAAACCTTCATCGTAGCTGCGTCAATAAAGTCGATACTGCCGTCGGACTCGTTGCGCGCCACGACAATGTTGTTTCTGACAGCAACCATCGTGATCCAATGTTTTTTGCCGTCGCCACTGTATGAATAGCTCTGATACGGATCGGTAAAGGTATATTTCAGCGCCAGTGATTCATCATCGAACCCCTTCACACGAAAAGCTACCGGTTCCGAAAAGATTTCATTGTCACCTATGCGGCGGGATGTATATGCGAAGTATAAGTCGCCAGCCCTGAGTTCATCCTGCACGGAAAGGCTGTCACCGTCGATGATCCGGCCGGTATATACATTGTCGCCATTGATATCTGAGACAAACAGTTCGACCCTTTCGCCAGTCACACCCTTGACAGGCGGCTCGATTTGGAAATTAACGGGCAGACCGTACATCCCGTTGCTTTCTGGAGATACGATACGGGACGGCGTCAATTTGGGATCATCGACACTTATGTCAATTTTTTGCATTTCGTCATCGACCCTGCAGGTAGCGGTCAAACGAATGGGAAATGCCATCGACATCGGTGAAATCAGCAACGGCATCGCATGAGTGAAAGCCTCGTTGCCGCCTTCCACAGTGGGAGAGAGTGGCATTGGCTCTTTCAGCCCCGGTCCCTCAAGGAAAGCCTCGGACGCAATACCTGCACGGTCGACCACAGTCACATATAGCATCGCCTCGGAAAAACTGTTCATTATGATCTTTGTCTTGACCGAAACACCGGTTTGCCCATTTCCGCAGACAAGCCATTTGCCATCAGCCCTGCACATCGAAGTGATACCGATCCTGTCGAACGCGCGACCACATTCGGCAGCTCCGTTTTTTTCGCCGCAAACGTATTTCATATCGCCTTCGACCGTAAGCTTAGCGTAGTCTCCCGCCACCTCGATGCTCTTGACATCGCAGGCAAGCCGTGTGTACTGACAACTGCCGAACACACTGGCGAATTCTCCAAAAAGTCTTGATTTATCATATCCATCATTGCGAAAAGTCCCGGCGGTCAGTCCACCGAGCGTTTCGACATCCTCAGACAGCATCGCGGCGACATACTTTCCGAATATGTCGGAAATGTCCTTTCTGTCGTTTTGCTGCGAAGCGCCAGCCGCCGGGCCAGCACATAACAATGTCGCCAGCACCACTGTCGAAATAAGCGTTTTCGTCACTTGGGCCACCCTCCAATATCACATCATGCCGGCGACAGCATCCATGAAAATCTCTGAAGTCATCTCCGCAAGCGCCGCCGCACGCTTTTTTGCCGCCAGACCCATCTGTTCACGCATAACCGTGTCACGCAGCAACCCCAGCGTCTTTTCCCGAAGATCAGCCGGATTACCTTCCTTCACCCAAAACCCTTCTATCCCGTCATCGAACAGTTCACGCAAAAACACAGTCCTCGTAGCGACCACTGGCTTGCCAGCCGCCATCGCCCGCGCGATAGTTTTCAGACCTCCGCACATGCCTGCCGCGACCGGTGTAACCGCGATTGCCGATGTATACAGCAGGCTTGTTCCCCGCGCATCCGTAGCATCCTCGGCATATAGCACATCTCCACCGGACTCATCCCAATATGCAATGTTTCCACCTGCCACAACCAGCTTGACATCCAAACCATCGAACGCGACCACAAGCGCCGCCCAGTCACGATTGGCGCTACCTCCGCAAAACACACTATTCCCTTTTGCACAATGAGCCGCTTTGTCATCAAAAACCACCCTGTCCATCTGGGATGGCATCAAAAAGTACGGGTGAATGGGCAATCGCCACAATCGCCCTCCACATATCCCGGATAACCCGCCTCCACCTACCCCAAACGAAAACCACTTGATCGCCGTATCATCCCCAAGTATTTCGAGCGGATTGCCGCCATACACTCCCGCAAGCCACTTCGCCATCTCCGCCAATCCTCTGGACCCGTCACCGTCAAGCACAATCAGCGGCACGGCGCGAAGCCCGCGCCCACCAACGATAAACCTCACAAGCAATGCAGTCCGTGCATCACACATCAGCACTTCAGCATGCCTCATCTTCTCGACAAATTCCTCAAGCGCAAGCTGATCGACTCTAAAACCACCCGCAGGATCAGGCCTGACGACATCCTCGCATCCCACCCTCGTATACCTGACTCGCACATCGCCCCACATCACTGTCTCACGCGAATAGTCACGTCTTGTATTTCTCACGAACAGTATTTCCATATATATCCCGGCTGCTCCACAACATGTTCATTTTCATCAGGAATAATATATACTATTTTATATAATAGTGCCCTGTACGGACACCACAAAAATGACAGGACCAAACAACAGCATAATGTCAAATCTCAAATCCCGCCTCATCTCCGGTATCATGCTGCCGGCAATCGTCTTTCTCATCGCCATTATTGCTATCGCGACCCACTCCACACCTTCTCTACCCTACGGCGACCTCACTACCCCTCCCCCCCTGCCCTCCATCGAAGAACTCCAATCCCTTTCAAAAGCCGACGAAGGCATCAAGGCCTACGAAGAAGGCAGGTTTCTGGACGCCGCCATTTTCTTCGAAAAACTCGACGCCGCACACCCCAACAACGCAAAAATCAAAATGGCGCTCGGACTCTGCTACTATCGCCTCGAAAAATTCGGACCCGCGGAATCCGCCTTCCGCATGGCCATCTCACGCAACCCGGCTCTGCCCGAACCATACCTCGGCCTCGCAAACATAATGATCCATCACGACAAAATCGGCGAAGCTATCCGTTTCCTCGAAAAATACATCAAGCTCATCGGCCCGGAAGAACAGGCTCTCACCGCTCTCGCCGCTCTCTATCACGACAAGGGCGACTACACCGCCGCAGACCGCATCCTCTCCCTCCTCCCCAATTCCCCCAACAAACCTCAGACCATGCTCAAATATGCCCTCAGCCTCGCCCAAAAGGGAGAGAACGCCCGCGCCGCCATCATCCTCGAAAAACTCAAATCCCAGTTTCCCAATTCTTACGACATTTACTACGCTCTAGGCGTTGTCTACTACCAGCAAAACAAATACGCCAGGGCCGTCCCCCATTTCGACAAGGCATTCAAGATCAAACCACCCGGCAACAACCCTGAAATGATCATGAATTACGCAGCCGTACTCGCCCTCGCCGGCCATTACAGCCGCGCCGTCCCTCTCTTCGAACAGGTAGCCCGCCTCGCTCCAGACACGCCCAAACTCGACTACTACATTGGCGTCTGCGCCTATAAGGCGGGCAACTATAAAAAAGCGGAAACAGCCATGAAACGCGCCGTCGACTCCGGCGATACCAATACCGATCTCCTCACTGCCCTCGCTTCTCTTTTCGCGCAGAAAGGAGACTATGAATCTGCCGAATTCTACATCGAAAAACTCCTTGCCAAGTACCCGGACAGCTTCGAGATCGGCGAAACCTACGCAAAAATACTCATCAACAACAACAAATTCGATGCCGCCGAAAAACAGATCGCAAAACTCATCTCGAAACGTACCAGCAATGCCGACCTCTACTACATGCACGCCATCACTCTCGCAAAGCTCGAACGCAACAACGACGCTATCGCCGAACTCGAAAAAACCATTAAAATCAACCCAAAACACGCCGAAGCATATTCCACTCTCGCCACTCTGTACGAAAACAGATACGACTCGGATAAATCCATCGAATACTATAAAAAAACCATCGAGCTGTCTCCCAATGATCTCGACACGCGCCGCCGCTACGCGACCATGCTCAAACGCAAGTCGATGAACAGCGAAGCCCTCGCCCAATACCTCAGCATCATAACGCGCGACCGCAAAGACTTCGACTCATGGCGCGATGCCGGCGCTTTGCACAAAACGCTTTCCTCAAAACAGACCACCATCGATTACTTCCGCAAGATGGCCGAAGCATTTCCCACCGACGGCTACGGCCTCGCCATGATCGGATATATCCATGAGACAGACGGTGACACCGCTGCCGCCAGAAATTTATTCGAGTCCGCCGTCACCCGCAAAAACAATACCGATCTCGGCGTTTACGCGACTCTCGCTAAATATTATGAGGACAACGGCAATACCCCCAGGGCCGAAGCGCTCTACAACACCGGTTTGGACGCGCTGCTCGCTCACTCTCAGAAGGTCTACTCAGAATTCATGGAACAGCTTCATGGCGGCGGACAGCTCGATTTCAACACCCTTGTCATGATGAGCCAGCGCGAAGAAAACCTCAACAAGTATCTCGATCAGGCAGTTGCCGGACTTGTCGGCATCTTCACCGCACGCGACGACATCCCCGGCCTCTCCATCCTCTTCTATGATTTTCTCGACAAATATCCCGGCAACCGCAAAGTACTCGAACAACTCGTCAAAATCGAAAAAGAACACAATCAGGATACCGACAAGGTGATCAAGCTCTCGCAACTCCTCCTGCTCGCCAATCCAAGCGATGTCGAAGGCCATATTGCCCTCGCCTGGGCCTACGTCCAGCAATCAAATTTTCCGGCGGCAGGACTCGAGTATATGAGAGCAGTCGAGCTCAACCCTTCCTCCAGAGAAGCTGTTGACGGCCTTTTCGACACTTATGAAAAACAGAACCGCCTCGAAACCCTGATCCCTTTCATACAACTCAAGCGCAAATCGAAAAAAAGCTCGGAGGCGCTGAATGAGATTTATGACAAAATTATCGCCACAACCGGTGCGGCCCCCGTTTTCGAAGAACCTTTGCCGGAAATCATTCCGGCCGAAGTCAAGTGAATACTCCCAGGCGCCAGCTAATGTTCACCGATACGATGCGAAGATACTTTGGTTTTAACAGGAAACAAACACTACATGACTGCCAATCACTCGATCCTGTACCTCTTCGGAGACGCCAACCGCTACGCCGGTCAGGTATACACATCTCCACGCCACACAGTGCATTTCTGGAAATACCACTTCGACGACTACCTTTCGCTCGCGCCAGACGGCACCCGACATCGCGCCACGCCCGCCCCTCTCATCGAAACGGTCACCGAAGCCGCCTCAGGCCGCTACTCAGCCGTAGCCTGCGACAGCAACGACGCGCTCCTGCTGCAATTCACCGCCACCCGCATGTCACTGGCCCTTCCGCCATTTTTCATCAACGACGTCGACATGTTCGCTTCCGCACGCTCAGTCGCGCGATTCATCGCTATGAATTATGGCGAAAACGCATTCACTCCTTTCATCGCCAATCCTGACAATCACTGGATGGTGATACAGTCATCACGCATCCCGCAATACCGCGCTCTCGGCATAAACCCGTCTAACATCTACTATATGCCGATATGCCGGTCAGTCCTCGAATTCGTTTTTCCAGGATTTTCGGACAGATTTTATCATGCCGCCACTTCCGTGAAGCCATCGCCATTCGCAAACTCGATAGTCGCCGCAGGCACGCACAACCGCGATTTCACAACCTTTGCCGCCGCTCTCGAATCCGCGGGCATCTCCGGTGACATCATCACAAATACTTCCCTCGTCACACCATTTCCATCTCCAGCCACAAGATGGCATGGATCACTTCCGGAGCACGAGTACTTCGCAGCTCTCGCCCAGGCACGCGCCGTCGTAGTGCCTCTCGCGTCAGATGACCGGGCCTCCGGCCAACTTGCCTGCGCACTCCCCATGATGGCATCTAACATCGTCATCGCTTCGGATTGCACCTCTGTCGCAGATCACATAACGGACGGACTCACCGGCCTCACTTTTTCGCTTCGGGACAGCACCTCATTGCGGGACGCACTCCTGAAGCTCGACGACATATCTCTCACGGAAAATATCCGAACTGCCGCACGCACGCGCATGGAATCACTCTCGCTCGGCGCTGACGCGGAAATCGCACGTTTTTTCGATGCCGTCAATCTCCGATAATTTTAATCAGCACCCGCTTGGTGCGTCTTCCGTCGAATTCACCATAAAATATCTGCTCCCAAGTCCCAAAATCGAGCTGCCCATCGGTGATCGCCACAACGACCTCGCGGCCCATCACCTGACGTTTGAGATGCGCATCGCCGTTATCCTCGCCAGTGCGATTGTGCTGATACTGAGACACAGGCTCATGGGGCGCGAGCGTTTCGAGCCATTTCTCGTAATCCTGATGCAGTCCGCGCTCATCGTCATTGATAAAAACTGACGCCGTAATGTTCATCGCATTTACCAGCGCGATCCCTTCACGCACGCCGCTTTCATATACGGCCTCGGCCACTTCGCGCGTGATATTCACAAATCCACGACGCGACTGGATATTGAACGATAGTTCTCTCCTGTATGATTTCATAATCCCTCCGGGCAACCCCGTTATATGTTTTTCCGATTGCGCGATGCCAGCCGGTTTGTACGGCGTCTCCATCATTTCAAGACGATGACACGATGTCCCTATCGAGGATTTCACGCACCGTGCCAGTCAGTTCGAGGCGGTCAAACGGTTTTTGCACAAAGCCCTGCACTCCCATGCCGAGCAGCGTGCCAGCCTGTCCGTTGATGCTGTAGCCGGATATAAGTATGACTTTCACCAGAGGGTTCATTTCCCGGATCGTGACAAACACATCCATGCCATCCATATCCGGCATCACCATATCAAGAAGCACAAGGTCGATTTCCCGCCCCATTTTCCGATAAATATCGACAGCGTCACACCCGCCATTGGCCGTTATCGTAACGTAGCCCGAACGATCGAGTATCTGGGTGGCGGTCTTGAGCATCATGGGTTCGTCATCGACGATCAGTATTGTTTCCGTACCCTGCATGATCTGATTAGCGGATTCCGGGATACCGTGTTCGGCGACGTCCTCTGGCGCAAGCGGGAGATAGACCTTGACGTTGGTGCCATGTCCGGGCTCGCTATAGATCGTGATGTGTCCGTCGTGACTGCGTACAATGCCGAACGTGGTGGACATCCCGAGCCCGGTGCCCTTCTCCGCTCCTTTTGTAGTGTAAAAAGGCTCGAACACCTTCTGTATCACATCCTCGGTCATACCGATCCCGGTATCGCTGATCTGTATCAGACAATATTCTTTTGCATCGACATGAGGATGTCCCTTGTGTTCGATCTCAAGCCCCGATACCCTCCCGACCTCGAATATCAGGTCACCTCCCTCAGGCATGGCGTCACGAGCGTTGACGCAGATATTGAGCAGCGCCTGTATGATCTGGTTTTCGTCGACCAGGATCAGCGGATTTACACTGTCGATGCGAATGACTCTGATCTTTTTGTGGATGCTCCTTTCGATGATGGGCATCAGATTGTCGAGAATAGTCCGGGCATGTATCGCCTTGATGGTAATCTTCTCCTTTCGCGCGAATGTCAGGAGTTTCATCGTAAGGTCTTTCGAACGCTTTGCGGCATCGAGTATGCTGGCGAGATTTTCGTATACCGGATTGTCTTCGGGAATGTCTTCCATGGAAATCTGGGCATTGCCCATGATCACTGCGAGCATATTGTTGAAGTCATGTGCCATGCCCCCCGCGAGTTGACCTATAGCGTCCATTTTCTGCGACTGCAGAAGCTGTTTCCGCAACTGCTCCCTTGTCTCCTCGTGCGATATCCTTTCAGTCACATCAACGAGCGTGCCAAGTATCGCGACAAGCCGGCCGCTCCCGTCTCTAATAGCATTCGCCCCGAGTATGCCATGTATTATGTGTCCGTCCTTATGGATAAAACTCTTTTCGATATGGCTTCTGGAGTGTTTTTCTACCTCGAATTGATACTTGAGCCTTTCATTAGCGCTCAAGCTGTCAGGATGAGTGATATCGAGCGTGCTTGTGCCAATTAATTCGTCTTCGCTGTAGCCAAGTATGCTGCAGTAAGCGGGATTGGCAAACTGAATCGTGAAATCAGGCCGCACCTGCGCTATGCCGACCGGGATATTGTTGTATATTGTCCTGAACATCATTTCACTTTCGCGAAGCGCGTTTTCGACATTTTTCTGATCGGTGATGTCCACATGAGCTCCGAGCGCTTTTTTCGCGCGGCCATATTCGTCCCGAATTATCGAGGCGGTAGACAGTATCCATCTGTATGTACCGTCCTTGTGCCTGAGGCGGAACTCGATACGATAATCATTGACTCCAGAGGCTGACCCATGCGCGATAGTGCCTATCTCGCTCCTGACACGTTCGGCATCATCAGGATGGATACGCCCGAAACATGCCTCTGGCGTATTTTCCATTTCCCAGGGGGAGAGACCGATCTGGTGTTTCAACTCGTCCGAGAAATATGCCGCCCCGGTTTCATAATCCAAACTCCACAGCCCCACCTTGCCGGCCGAGACAGCGGCTTCGAGCTTCATGGATGTTTCCCGCAGTTCACGTTCGGAGGTCATACGCTCCGTGACATCCCATACTGTAGAAATCATCAGCCTGTTGTCATCGACTGGTATGTTTCTCGCGGATATATACCTTGTTTCGGCATTGTTTCGCGTGATCGGCACGTTTTCCCAGTACATCCTGTCCGTGTCACCGCTTGCGCAGTCATCCAGCACTTTTGCCCTGATTTTTTCTCGCACTACCGGGTCTTCATATACTGCTTCCCAAAATTTGTCGACCTCGGCCAGTATATTTTTATCAATTCCATAAACACGTGCGAAACTGTCGTTTACATAATCGAATCTCACGGATGGATCAGCCGAATTTACCGCGATGCCGATTGGCAGGTTGTCAAGCACGGTTTTTATCAGGCGCTCGTTTTCGCGCAATTTATCCTCTACCAGTTTGCGTTCGGTCACATCGCGGCATATCCCGAGCATCCCCACGATCACACCTTCTGGATTTGTGACCGGTATTTTCATCGTGTCGAAGTAGTGTAATTCATCCCCGATATATGCCGTTTCGTCAGGGATATGCAAGACATTGCCTTCGAGGACAAGCCTGTCATAATCCGCATACCCGGTGATTCCCTTTTCGGGATTTCCAAGCACAAGCTCTGCGTCCCATCCATTTTCCACATCGCTGTTTCCATAGAGTTCCTCAGGAGTTTTCCCGACTGCCTGCGCAAAAAGTCTGTTACAGAAAACAGTACGCAACTCGGTGTCTTTCACGAATATGAAGCCTGTCATCGATTCGCTAATCGACCTCAAAATGTCGTCAGCGCTGATCGCTGGTTTTTGCCGAGACCCGGAATAATCCATATCCCCCCCCATAAGCCTCTGCCAAGGCGTATTGATCTGTTGCCAACTGGCTATTCGTCACTATTTCGTATGATATTCGTGATTTCTATTTTACTTGCAAAAAAGCCGGAAAACAACGTCTTCGCCAATCCGCTATGCACGCTGCCAAGTGTTTCCAAAAATACAATTTGGGCTATATCCGCGATGAGTGGGATTCAGTCTGGATTCCACCGTAGAAGCGGGAGTGCTATATCCGTCGTAAACATCAGAAGTCTATTTCTGCGTTTGGGGCCATTGACAGCCCGTGTAACACCGCCAGCACAAAAAAGCCGCCTCTTGCGGGGCGGCTTTAGTGAAAAGAAATACCGATGACAGACAGCTGGCGAATTATTTCATGGTGCCTGTCAGGAATGAATCGTATGCAGTCATATCGAAATAACCGTGGCCACTGAGACCGAACAGGATGGTTTTGGCTTCGCCGGTTTTTTTACACTCAAGAGCTTTTTCGACCGCGCCGTGGATGGCATGTGCGGACTCGGGGGCGGGGAGTATGCCTTCGGTCTGGGCGAAAATAACAGCGGAGCCGAATATCGCGAGCTGGTCATACGCGAGAACATCGATGTGCCCCGTGTTGACGAGGAGGCTGACAAGCGGAGCCGCGCCATGATAGCGGAGGCCGCCGGCATGGATGGGAGCGGGGGTGAAGTCATGACCGAGCGTATACATTTTCATCAGCGGGGTATAACCCGCGACGTCTCCGACATCGTACTCGTATTTGCCTTCGGATAGTGAGGGACACGATTTGGGTTCGACCGCAATACACTGGACATCTTTTCCGTCGAGTTTTTCGCGTATGAAAGGAAATGACAGTCCGGCGAAGTTACTGCCTCCGCCGTGGCACCCTATGACTATGTCGGGATATTCGCCCATTTTTTTGAATTGGGTGAGACACTCTTCGCCGATGATAGTCTGATGGAGGCAGACATGATTGAGGACACTGCCGAGCGCATACTTCGTGTCATCACGGCTGACTGCGTCTTCGACTGCTTCGCTGATGGCGCAGCCGAGACTGCCGGTATTGTCGGGATACTTCGCAAGGACGGCACGACCGGCGTTTGTGGTATCGGAGGGGCTGGCAATGATGTTGGCGCCCCAGGCTTTGATGAGTGAGCGTCGATATGGTTTCTGTTCATAGCTGACTTTGACCATGTATACCATGCATTCCATATCAAAGAGCTTACAGGCATAGCTGAGAGCGCTGCCCCACTGGCCGGCTCCGGTTTCGGTGGAGATGCGCTTGACGCCTTCTTTTTTGTTGTAGTAGGCCTGTGCGATGGCAGTGTTGGGCTTGTGGCTGCCGGGAGCGTTGACGCCTTCGTACTTGTAGTAGATTTTGGCGGGAGTGCCGAGAGCCGCTTCGAGACTGTAGGCGCGAAAGATCGGTGTGGGGCGCCATAGCGAATAGATATCGAGGACTTCCTCCGGGATGTCGATCCAGCGATCAGTGGAGACCTCCTGTGCGATGAGTCCCATGGGAAAGATCGGAGCAAGGTCGTCCGGGCCGCAGGGTTGTCTTGTGGCAGGATGGAGCGGCGGGTCCATCGGCCGGGGAAGATCAGGTGCGATGTTATACCATTTTCGCGGGATTTCCTGTTCGCTGAGGATGTATTTTCTTTGCCTCATTGTGTATGTATTCCTCCTGTGTTATAGGGTCAATCGCCCTTGGACGTGGCGATAGTGGCTTCAGACGGATTCGTTGGATGACACGATGAATTTACCACTAAAGTCGGGATATTTCCGGGTGATAAAATCGACGCGAAGCTGTACCTCGTCTTCGCCGATACGTCCGCTGTCGATGAGTTCCTGCAAGATACCTCTTTCGTAGAGCAGTGAAACAATAGCGATGGAACGTGCGAGGTAGTCCATTCCATTAGAACCTTCGATCAGTTGCAGTGCATCCATTTGTGTCGGGTTACCTTTCGTGTGCGCCTGCTTGTCAGTAGCTGCCGCCTTTGAGCGACGAGGCAAGCGCGGGGAAGCCTTTCATATTGAGGAAGGCAGACGCGCGCGTGATCTGTTTTTTTGCGATTCCTGCATACGATCTGCTCATGTAGGGAATATCATCCCTGAGAGCGGCAGCGGCGTTCCGGGTGTTTTGCACGTTGCCTTCTGACATTGACTTGTTGAGCTTGTGATAATTCATTTTAAAGGCTCTGGCGGCGATCCTGCGGCGCATGATGTCAGTCGTGGCCGGGTCGAGATTGCCAGCTTCGAGCGTGAGTCTGGCTTTGTCAAGGAGGGAAAACGCGTTGTCCAGCTTTGACATGGAGGCATTAGCGTCATGAGCTTTCAGGATGGTTTCGAGCATCTCTATCGTAATGCGTGGGGAAGTGATGCTGCCTGCGCGCGCCGCATCGGCG
>CAZQSL010000104.1:0-12645 GCA_964595945.1 uncultured bacterium | reverse complement strand
ACAACCAACCATTCCTCCTCCCCCATCAGTCCCTCCCCCCTCCACATATTTCTGACCCGCCACAAATCATTTTTCGCAATTGCATAACACCCCTTTTGAAAAGGAATTTTCCGCAAAACAGAAAAATCAGCCCCTTCACAAAACCAATGCCCCAACACACACCCACAACCCCCCCCCTCCACTGCTCCATCGGCATCATGGCGCACAACGAACAACTCAACATCGGCCCTCTCCTCTCCGCCATCGCAAACCAGCAAACATCACTATGCCGGATATCAGAAATAATAATCGTGGCAAGCGGCTGCACCGACGCCACTATTCCGGAAATAGAAAAACACAAATCCGATATTGAAAACCGAAACATACCACTGATCCTGATAACCGAAACACAACGCCACGGCAAAGCCGAAGCCATCAACAAATACATCGCCGCCACCACCACCGACATCCTCATCCTCATCGGCGCAGACACACTCCCCGCCCCCTCCTCCATCGAAAACCTCATCACACCATTCACCGACCCCACCACCGGCATGACCGGCGCACGCCCCATACCACTCAACGACACTACCACCTTTCCCGGCTATGCCGCACACTTCCTCTGGAACCTCCACCACCTCGCCGCCTCCCACAACCCAAAATGCGGCGAAATGGTCGCCTTCAGAAAAACCTTCCACACACTGCCTCCCGGCACCATCGTCGACGAACCCCAGATCGAACACCTCACACGACAGGCCGGACTCCGCCTCGTCTACGTCCCCACAGCCATCGTCCACAACCTCGGCCCCGCCACCACAAGCGAAATCATCATGCGCCGACGCAGCATCATCGCCGGCTACATCCGCCTCCACCGCCAGACCCGCTACCGCCCCGCCACCCACACCGCCTCCCTCATCATCGCCGCACACATCCTCAAACGCATCATCACACACCAGGAGCCCCCACTGCGCGCCATCGCAGTCATCGCCATCGAACTCACCGCCCGCTGCCTCGCGCGCCTCGACTCCATCTCCCACCGACCCAACCCCCACATCTGGCCCCCAGCCACCTCCACTAAAAACCCCGCAAGCCACCTCTGACACCAAGCATTATCGTAAGCGTTCACGACAAGAGCATGGAGACCCCCTTTTTGAAAAAAATGGGGTCTCCAAACCTCTACCGAAAAACTTTATATGCTATACTCCAGCCATTTTTTGCGGGTTACAAGCGGCTGATATGCCGCTTGTAACCCGCAAAACCAGAGAATCCTCCAAACATAGGGAGTTTTTTGGAGAGGTGCGGAGAACCTTTTTTGCAAAAAAGGTTCTCCGCGAGTATTCCGTGAACGGTTACGCATTATCATTATGTATTGAATAACACACCTCCCTGTGCTACACTTTTCCGTTGGATTGCGCACACCACTCAATCCGCCACCACACATGCCACCGGATCCGCGCGAAGGTGCCGCCCACAAGCGGTATCGCAAAGAAGCGATGGCGGCAGAGGATCAACAACCAAAGGAGGCACTCACATGCCAGTAGTTACAATGAAACAACTCCTCGAAGCCGGCGTCCACTTCGGACACCAGACCAGAAGATGGAACCCGAAGATGAAACCCTTCATCTTCCAGGAACGCAACGGAATCTACATCCTCGACCTGCAGCAAACCCTCAAAAAAACTCTCGAAGCCTATGAATTCGTACGCCAGGCATCCTCGGAAGGCGCCAATGTAATGTTCGTAGGCACCAAAAAACAAGCCTGCGACGCCATCAAGGAAGAAGCCGAACGCGCCGACATGCCCTACATCAACCACCGCTGGCTCGGCGGCCTCCTCACCAATTTCTCCACCATCCAGCGCCGCATCAAAAAACTCCGCGACCTCGAAGCCATGGAAGCCAACGGCCAATTCGACACCATGGCCAAAAAAGAAGCCAAAATGTACCGCCACAACCTCTCGAAACTCCGCAAAAACCTCGGCGGCGTGGCACGCATGGACGTCCGCCCCGACATCCTCTTCATCGTCGACCTCAAAAAAGAATACATCGCCTTCAAAGAAGCCAAAAACCTCGGCATCAAAGTCGTCGCCGTCGTCGACACCAACTGCGACCCCACCGGCGTCGACTACCCCATCCCCGGCAACGACGACGCCATCCGCGCCGTACGCCTCCTCGCCAAAGCCATCGCCGACGCCGTCATCGACGGCCGCGGCGCCGACCAGGTCAAGGAAGAAGACTTCCAGCCAGAATCCGCTCCCGCCGCAGAACAACAGGCGCCTGCCCCCACTACCCCAGCGGAAACACCAACCGCCGGATAACCTTTCGCAACCACTCTCACCCACCACTCAGGAGGACTCACTATAATGGAAATCACATCACAAATGGTCAAAGACCTCAGAGAACAAACCGGCCTCGGCATGATGGACTGCAAAAAAGCTCTCACCGACGCCAACGGCAACATGGAAGAAGCTGTCGAAATCCTCAGAAAAAAAGGCCTCAAAGTCGCCGAAAAACGCTCGGGCCGCGAAACCTCCCAGGGCATCATCGAATCCTACATACACACAGGCAGCAAACTCGCCGTCCTCATCGAACTCAAATGCGAAACCGACTTCGTCGCCCGCAACGAAGACTTCAAAGCCCTCGCCCGCGACCTCGCCATGCAAGTCGCCGCCGCCGCACCCCAGTGGGTCGCCCCCGAAGACGTCCCCGCTGACATCATCGAAAAAGAAAAAGCCATCTACGCCGAACTCTGCAAAAACGAAGGCAAACCAGACGCCGTCATCCCCAAAATCGTCGAAGGCAAAATCAAAAGCTTCTACTCCCAAGTCTGCCTCCTCGAACAACCCTTCGTCAAAGACTCCGACCGTGCCGTCAAAACCGTCCTCGCTGACGCCGTCGGCAAAATCGGCGAAAACATCAAAATCGGACGCTTCGTCAGACTCGTCCTCGGCGCCGAATAATTTTTCAATTCACTATCCGCCCACATTATGTTATAAATTATGTATCGACACGCTGCCTCGGATGAAAGTCTGAGGCAGCATTATATTCACCACAATTCGCCCCCCCGCACACACCGCGGGAGCCAGCGATTCATAACCCCACCGAGGTTGCCCATGGATAATTCCGGACAGGTTCCAGTATACAAACGCATTCTCCTCAAAGTAACCGGCGAAGGCCTCGCCGGCGAACAGGGCTACGGCATCGACCACGACAAACTCCACCAATACGCACTCGAAATCTCAAGCATCCACCAACTCGGCGTCCAGATCGCTCTCGTCGTCGGCGGCGGCAACATCTTCCGCGGCCTCTCAAAAGCAGCCGACGGCTTCGAACGCGCCTCCGCAGACTACATGGGCATGCTCGCCACCGTCATGAACGCACTCGCACTCCAGAGCGCCCTCGAAAAACACGACATGGAAACACGCGTCCTCTCCGCCATCGAAATGTCCGCCATCTGCGAACCCTACATCCGCCGCCGCGCCATGCGCCACCTCGACAAGGGCCGCGTCATCATCTTCGCCGCCGGCACCGGCAACCCCTTCTTCTCCACCGACACCGCAGCCGCCCTCCGCGGCAACGAAATCGGCGCCAACCTCATCATCAAAGCCACCAAAGTCGACGGCGTATACGACAAAGACCCCATGAAATTCCCCGACGCCACCATGTTCGACACCATCACCTACCGCGAAGTCATCGACCGCGACCTCCACGTCATGGACTCCACCGCCACCGCCCTCTGCATGGAAAACAACATGCCCATCATGGTCTTCAACTTCATGAAACCCGGCAACCTCAAAAAACTCATCACCGGCGAAAAAGTCGGCACCCTTGTTACCGGAGGACCCAAAAATGATTGAACAGACATTCACCGAAATCAAATCACACATGGAAAAAACCCTCGACATCCTCGCCGCCGAACTCGCAAAAATCCGCACCGGCCGCGCCACCCCCGAACTCCTCGACAGCATACCCGTCGAAATGTACGGCGCACCCATGAAAATCAAACAAATCGCCACCATCTCCATCCCCCAACCCCGCCTCATCAAAATCGTACCCTTCGACAAATCCACCTTCGCCACCATCGAACGCGCCATCCGCACCTCCGACCTCGGCATCAACCCACGCAACGACGGCCTCTCCATCATGCTCGAACTCCCCGCCCCCACGGAAGAACGCCGCAAGGAACTCGCCAAACTCGCACGCAAAAAAGGCGAAGAAATGAAAATCGCCATCCGCAACGTACGCCGCGACGGCAAAGACGAAATCGAAATGCTCCAGGAAGAAAAAGAAATCACCGAAGACGACCGCGACCGCGCCCTCAAAAAACTCCAGGACCTCACCGACGACTACATCAAAAAAATCGACACCCTCATAGAAAAAAAAGAAAAGGAAATCATCGAATTCTGATGCGACTCCCACACACCGACCTCTCCGGCCTCCCCGCCACACACGCCTCTTCTCTCCACGACCCCATCATCACACACCCCGTCCCGCCTCACCCCCGCCACACTCCCTGCGCCACCTCATACTCCAGCTTCATCGCCTCATCCTCCCCCGACCCCATCTCCGGCCGCTCCACCCTCCGCATCGTCACCGTCCCGGACATCGACTGACCACACACACCGGCCATCACCTTTTTCTCCACCGCACAGAACAAACCACCACCAGGTTTGTCTACAATATTCGCACCACCCACACCGGCCACCGCTCCACCAGCCGCACACCAACAAGTCAGGAACGCATCAATGGAAATCCTCATAATCGCTCTCGAAATCATCGTCGCCTTCGGCATCGTCATCCTCTTCCACGAGCTCGGCCACTTCGCTCTCGCCAAAATCAACGGCGTCGCAGTCCCCGAATTCGCGCTCGGCATGGGCCCCGAAATCATCGGCATCAACTACCACGGCACACGCTACAAACTCTGCCTCTTCCCCATCGGCGGCTACGTCAAGATGATCGGCGAAGACGACAACGAAGGCCTCGAAAACTCAGTCCCCCGCAGCCGCAACTTCCGCTATAAACACCCCCTGCAGAAAATCTCCATCATCTTCGCCGGCCCCTTCATGAACTACATCCTCGCCATCCTCATGTTCGCCGCCGTAAGCTTCTTCTGGGGCATCGACAACCCCGTCAAAGTACCCCTCGACATCACATCCAGCAACGTCATCGTCGACTTTGTCGACCCACGCAAACCCGCCGGCGCCGCAGGCCTCAAACCCGGCGACACCATCCTCGCCGTCAACGGCAATACCATCACCCAGCCCAAAGACTTCACCGACATCATCCACAAAAGCTCAGGCCGCAAAGTCAACCTCACCATCAAACACAAAGGCCAGATACGCAACCTCACCGTCACCCCGAAAATGAACACTGTCGAAAAACACGGACAAATCGGCGTCGTCCTCGGCACACCCATCCCACGCCGCATCGACTCCATCCAAAAAGGCTCTCTCGCCTCAGCCGCCGGCCTCCGCAAAGGCGACATCATACTCGACTTCGACGGCGAATCCTTCACCGGCTCCACCTACAATATGTACACCCCCACCACCACCATCACCTACTACCGCGAAAAATCCGGCACACGCAAAACCATCACCCTCGACGGCGCCCCCGGCAAAAACACCGGCATCACCCTCACGCCCCTCGTCAAAAAAATCTCACTCCCCTCCGCCCTCGCCCGCGGCGCACGCCAAAGCGTCGACACCGTCACCGCCACCGCATACTCCCTCTACCTCGTCTTCACCGCCAAAGTATCCGGCGACGACGTCGCCGGCCCAGTCGGCATCGTGCAATACGCATCCACCTTCGCAAAACGCGGCCTGCGCGACCTCATTCTCTTCTTCGCCTTCATAAGCGTCTCCCTCGGCGTCATCAATCTATTCCCATTCCCGGCTCTCGACGGCTCACGCATCGTCTTCCACATCTGGGAAGCCATCATCGGCAAAGCTCTCGACCCACGCAAGGAAGGCATCATCCACTACGTCGGATTCTGCATCCTCATGGCCATGATCGCACTCTTCACCTACCGCGACATCTCCCTGCTCATCAAACCCCACCTCCACGACATCCTGAGCACTCTCTCCCAAAAAATATAACCCCTCACCCCCGCATAACCCTCTCAGACATCCCCCACTCCTCGCGAGCTGTCTGTTTGCGTCCCCCAATGCCACATTTCGGGGACAGCGCGAACCGGTATCGATGACAGTTCACGAGGCGGCTTTGCGGCGTGCGGAGGGAGTGCGTGTCTGCGCGAAGATGCGGGAGATGAGTTCAGGGAAAGATCGGACAAAGACGATTTCGAGACCTGCTGTGTCTTCGGGAGAAAGCAGGGAAATGTCGGTGCGGTTGGCTTCGGGGACGATTATGGTAGAGATGGATTCGCGGCGCGCGGCGAGGATTTTGGATTTGAGCCCGCCGACAGGGAGGATGTCGCCGTGGAGAGATATTTCACCGGTCATGGCGACGTCGCAGCGTATGGGCTGCTGGATGAAGAGAGACAGCAACGTGGCGGCGATGGTAACACCGGCAGAGGGTCCGTCTTTGGGTACGGCGCCGGCGGGGACATGGATGTGGATATCGAGCGAGGGGCCGGGGAGTGCCGTGATGCCGAGAGCGGCGGAGTTGCTTTTGATGAAACTGAGAGCGGCGAGAGCAGACTCTCTCATGACATCGCCGAGCTGGCCAGTGATGATGAGCTGGCCGTTGCCTGGCATGGTGACGGCTTCGACGGTGAGGAGTTCGCCGCCGGACTCGGTCCAGGCGAGGCCGTTGGCGATGGCGATGGAGTCGGCGCGGCGGCGGCGCTGATGACGTATGGAGGGCGGGCCGAGGAGGGTGGCGACGCCGGAGCGTGTGACTGTGAATTTCTGGCGCGGGTCGCCTGAGGCGACGCGTGTGGCGATCTTGCGGGCGGCGCGTGAGATTTCGCGTTCGAGGTTGCGCACGCCGGCCTCACGCGTGTAGGACTCGATGATGAGGCGCAGGGCGTCGCGGCGGAATGTGAGGGTGCCGGGCCGGAGGCCGCAGGCGGCGAGCTGGCGCGGGATGAGGTATGAGGTGGCGATATTGATTTTTTCTTCGTCGGTGTAGCCGTGGAGATGGATGATTTCCATGCGGTCGCGGAGAGGCGCAGGGATGGTGTGGAGTGAGTTGGCCGTGGTGATGAAGAGGATTTCGGAGAGGTCGAAGGGTACTTCGAGGTAGTGGTCGCTGAAGGAAGAATTCTGGGCAGGGTCGAGGACTTCGAGCAGAGCCGATGCGGGGTCGCCGCGGTGATCGGAAGCGATTTTGTCGATTTCGTCTATCATGAAGACAGGGTTGGCGACAGCGGTGGATTTGAGCCCGGAGATGATGCGGCCGGGCATGGCGCCGACATAGGTGCGTCGGTGTCCGCGTATTTCGGCCTCGTCGCGCACGCCGCCGACGGAAAACCGGAAAAACGGGCGGCCGAGGGCGCGTGCGATGGATTGGCCGAGTGAGGTTTTGCCGACTCCGGGAGGACCTGCGAAACAGATGATGGGGCTGCGCGCGGAGGGATTGAGCTTGCGGATGGCGAGGGTTTCGATGATGCGCTCCTTGATGTCGTCGAGGCCGAAGTGGTCTGAGTCGAGGATGGCGCGTGCGCGGGAAAGGTCGAGGGACTCGCGTGCGCGGGTGTTCCACGGGAGGGCGAGCATTAGGTCGATGTAGTTGCGGATGATGTTGGCTTCGGAAGAATCGGGATTCATGCGAGAGAGGCGGGAGGCTTCGCGAAGGGCGTGTTTTTCCGCGGCTGGCGGCATGGATACGGCGAGGATTTTCGAGCGGAATTCGGCAGCCGGGTCTTCGTTTTCCTCGTCGAGGCCGAGTTCCTTGTGAATGGCCTTGTGCTGCGCGATGAGGTAGGAGTGGCGCTGTTTTTCTTCGAGGCCGCTGTTGATGGACGAAAGGATGCGCTGCTGTATCTGGAGCACTTCGAGTTCGGACGCGAGGAGCCGCGAGACGAGGCTGAGGCGCTTGACGGGGTCGAAGGTTTCGAGGACGGCCTGGGCGTCATAGATTTCGAGATCGAGGGTGGAAGCCGCGAGGTCGGCGATGCGGCCTGGTTCGTGGACGTCGCGGGCGGATACGATGAATTCGCCAATGCCTTCCTTGCCGAGAGAGGCGGCCGTTTCGAGCTGGTCCTTGACGATGCGTATGACGGCTCTGGAATTGGCGTTTTCTTCGACAGGCTGGTCGGGGATGGGATTGAGCCGGGCGAAGAGTACGCCGCCGGGCGATGAGTCGGTGGTGATGATGCGTGCGCGGGAGATGCCGAGCACGAGGGCATTGGCAGGGCCGCTGTCCGGGTGGGATATCTGCATCACGCGGCCGATGGTGCCGACCGAGAAGAGGTCGGAGGCTTTGAGGCGCGCGGGGTCTTCGCGCTGTGTGCGGGGCGCGACGATGAAGATAAGCTGGTTGCCTGTCATGGCCCTGTCGACGGCTCTGGCGGCGAGGTCGCTATTGATGATGAACGGATAGAACAGCGATGGGAACAGCACTGATCCGGCGATGGGGACGACTGGCATGGGGGCGAAGAGCGCTGCTGCTTCGTGTGTGTCCGTCGTGATTTTCAGGGTGTCTGCTTTGGGTTTCATGGCTTCCTGCTTTCGGGTGTTGGGGGGCTGCCTGCGGGGGCGCCCTTTTGGTGCCCGGGGTGTTTTGCGTATGTTTGTCTATTTACTTATATTCCCGTTTTTCTGTAGTGTTATTCAAATGTGACGAAAAGCGTTTTGTCATAGCGGGAAAATTTGGCGGTGTGGCAAAAGAGACTCTGGAGGAAGCGGGAGAGAGAGGATCAGGAAAAAGAGCGGCACTCGCTACGGATGGTGGATGCGGTCATCATTACTGTCAGCGACGATGCTCCGGCCATCGTGCCGGAGCATTTGTCATGTGTTTTTTTTGCTGCGTATAGCACTTTTATAATGAGCCGGGAGGCAGGCCCCTACCGGGAAACTATATATGCTTTGGCTCTGTTGCGCAATGCGAAACGCGCCTGCGTCCCGTCATGCCCGTGCAAGGGGAATTTTCAGATAATAGTAGCCGGATATCATCCGGACGCACATTCGGGTTATAATTGTATCTGCGATTATTGAATCTGGAGAGTATTTCCATGTCTAAACTCACGAATGTCATAGAGAAGCTGCCGCAGGGGGCGATGATGAGTGTCATGGCGCTCGGTGGCGAGGCGATGAAGCATGTCGCCAACAGCGAAAAGGGCTGGGTGATGATCGAGAAGATGCAGGGGGGGCTTGGCAAGACCATTGCCGCGACGGCAAAGGCTGCCAGAGTCGACGAGGGACGCCCGGCTGTCGAGATATTGAAGGAAATCATCGAATATTTTTTCGCCGAAGTCGCCGAACCGGTTTCGGACAGTGCCGATGAGTACCTTGTCGAATTTACGCGCTGCCCTTATGGATTTGTGGAGGGAGATTCGGGTTTGTGTCATTCGGCAATGGCGTTTGAGGAGCGTTCGGCGGAGTCGCTCGGCGGGCGCATGATTATCGAAGCCCGTCTGGCCGATGGCGCGCCGCGTTGCCGCTTCAGGATCGTTAATGGATAAGCGGGCGACAAGAGCATGGAGCCCCCCTTTTTTGCAAAAAAGGTTCTCCGCGGGTATTCCGTGAAAGGTCACGTTAATGATTGATGTGACTGAATGAATAAATGCCCCTGCGCCTGACGGACCAGCCCTTACCGCGACCTGACCCCGTGGACCACGACGGCGGCAAGAAATCCGGCTCTTTCACGGGTTAAATCGAAAACAGCTGTTTGTGGGATGACATATCGCGTGAGGACTGCGGGGAATGATTGCGGGCGTGGGCCCTGACGAAAGAATTGATGGATTCGATGAGATTCGGGGTTTCGCGGGGTACGCAGAAGAATCGTTTTGCTCCGCTGATGAAGCAGCTGAATTTGTTTTCGAGACTATCGCAGGCAGTGAAGATATAGACAGGGGGATTGTGGGGATATCGGGAGTGATCGGAGAGCATCTTGCAGATTTCGAGACTTTCGCCATCGGGCAGCGTAAAATCAAGTATGATGAGATCGGGGCGCTCTGTTTCGATGAGGAGCATCGCTTCACGTAGTGATGACGTACTGAGGATGTCAAAAGTCTCGGGCGGGTTGCCTGGGGAAATGTTGCCGGTGATGGATTGTGCGGGGTCCACGAGGAGAATTTTCGGGATATTGCCGGTTATCATCACTTATTCACCCCTTTCCGTTCCGCCGCCGTTGCGCCTGGTGGGTGATGTGGGGAAAAGAAAGTGGTGGGTCGGTGTGCGTGCCATAATGTGTGTGGATAGGGAGACGTTAGGTGGTTTGCATACCGGCATGTGTCTTTTCCGTTCCGAGCGCAATTGTGCGTGTTTGATTTAAGTGTACCCATATTACAAATAATCGAAACACCACCTGACTTCCCGGCAACTCATGGCGAGTCGGAAATCCATCTGCCGCAGGTGATGCCAGGCTGTGTCCACGGCAGGCGCAATGTGCTTCGGCCGTATTCCGGATTTCATCGCAATTTACACTATGAAATGGCAGAGACACTGCATTGAAAATACGCACACTGCACAACTGGGACATCACGCCCGCCGAAGCCATCGCCATCCAGCGCACCCTCGCCGGCACCCTCACGCTCACCCCTCCGCCAGACTACGCCCCCCGCACCATCGCCGCTGCCGATATGTCGTGCGACCTGTATTCGCGCACTCTATTCGCCGCAATAGTAGTCGTAGCTCTGCCTGGCCTCGAAGTGATCGAAACCGTCACGGCCCGCGCCGAAGTCGCCTTTCCCTACGTCCCCGGCCTGCTGTCATTTCGCGAAATCCCTGCGCTCATCCCCGCAGTCGAATCCCTGCGCCACGTGCCCGGCGCCATCATCACCGACGGACATGGTCTCGCCCACCCGCGCCGCTTCGGACTCGCCTGCCACCTCGTCCTCATGCTCGACTGCCCCGTGATCGGATGCGCCAAGACCCGCCTCTGCGGGCAATACCCGCCACCTGCAGACACACGGGGGGCGCACTCTCCCGTGTCGCTCGAAGGCGACATCGTCGCAGCGGCTCTCCGCACCCGCGCTGGCGCCAGTCCGGTATTTGTCTCGCAGGGCAACCGCATAGACCTTACTTCGGCCATAGCCACCGTCATGGCCGTCACCGACGGCCGCGCGCGAGTGCCCCTGCCTCTCCGACTCGCCCATGAGGCCGCCAATGCCGCCCGCCGCGCCGCACTCCCAACCACCGGGACATGAGCAGTGCTCCCCGGCCACCCTTAGGGCTTGTCACAAAATAACCTTACAGCTTCATCGCGGTATAGTCGATCGAAAAATCCTTGATATACTGCACTGCTTCCCTGGGATCATCCGTGACGAGAAACATATCCAGGTCCTCCGCGGAAATATACCCCTTCTTGAGCATCGAATCCCTGAACCAGTCAAGCATGCCCTGCCAGTACTCGGTCCCCATCAGCACGATCGGGAAACGGTGCACCTTCTTCGTCTGAGTCAGAGTCAGGACTTCACAAAACTCATCCATGGTGCCAAACCCGCCCGGCATGATGATGACTCCGTGGGCATATTTCACAAACATCACCTTGCGGACAAAAAAATAGTGGAAATTGATCAGAGTCTTGATGAAAGGATTGGGAGCCTGTTCGTGCGGCAGCAGGATATTGAGCCCAACCGATGCGCCGCCGCCATCCGACGCGCCCTTGTTGGCTGCCTCCATGATGCCGCCGCCGCCGCCGCTCACGACGCCATATCCGTTTTTTGCGAGCAGCAGCGCCGTCTTGTACGCCAGTTTATAATGCTTGTCCGTCGGCTTTGTGCGGGCGGAGCCGAATATCGTCACACATTCCCCCACCTGATACAACTTGTCAAAACCTTCGACAAATTCCGCCATGATCTTGAATATCCGCCAGGTATCTTCCTTGACAGTTTTCTGAGATGCCATATATCAGTATCTCCCCTCAGCATAGTGGATGACTTTCATACTTTCCAAAGTTTACCCGCAAAGGACGTCTTTTCAAAACAGTTTTTCAATAATCCCGCAATCAGCGGCCGATCTCCCACACAAAATGCGGCAACTCCCCAAGTATCAGCCGGTCCATCGCGAGCCGCACCGCGCCCGTCGACCCTGGCACCGAAAACACGGCCACCCCCTGCGCCACCCCGGCCACCGCACGGCTCATCATAGCCGCCGCGCCGATCTCATCATAACTCAACCGCCTGAATATCTCTCCGAATCCCGGCAACGTCTTGTCCAGCAACCGCTCCACGGCATCAAATGTCGTATCGCGCCGCGAAATACCCGTCCCGCCATTGAAAATCACGGCCTGAGTCCCCGGCGGCCTCCCCTCAAACACTCGCGCGATCTCGCCGGCATCATCCCTGACTACCTCATGGCCCACCACCAGATGCCCCGCCCCCGCCAGCCGCTCCACTATCAGCCCCCCGCTCGTATCAGTCTCATGCGTCCTCGTATCACTCACCGTCACCACCAGCACCGCCACAGGCGATTTCGCGCTCTCGTGATGTTCCTTATGTCCCATATCGTCTTGCCCCCCAATGCTGCATTGTCACCTTCCCCGACCTTACCACACTTGTCCCGGCTTGTGTAGCGCTCCGTCAAAAAGCCACATACATTTGACCACA
>CAZQSL010000103.1:9413-12919 GCA_964595945.1 uncultured bacterium | reverse complement strand
ATCAGGTTTGGGATCGAGATTGAAACGGTGGGAGCAACAAGAGAGAAAGTCGCGATGGCGATTCAGACGGTGGTGGGTGGAACTGTAAAACACTTGGGAACGCCAGATGCTTACGATCCATGGACGGTGCTCGACTCGAGCGGAAGACTTTGGAACGTGGTCGCGGACGCATCGCTTTCGACCGTTTCCTTTAACTACCGCGCAGAGATCGTAAGCCCGATCCTTTGTTACAACAACATCGAAAACTTGCAGGAGATCATCCGGGCGGTGCGAAAGGCTGGCGCAAAGACGGATCACACAACTTCGATTCATCTTCACATCGACGCATCGAAATTCGACCACAACGCGGTGATAAGGCTCATGAAGATAATGTACAAAAACGAAGACCTGCTCATCAAGGCGCTGAACGTTCGCGAAGATCGCCTCGCGAAATACACAAAGCGCATGGAACCGGCATTCATCCAGAAGCTCGAACGGCATCGCCCGCGCAACATGAAAGAACTCAACACGCTCTGGTACGGCCAGTACACCCCGAACCCGCAGCGCTACCACGGCTCCCGCTACCACGGAATCAATTTAAACAGCCTGTTTTTGAGAGGCACAATCGAAATCAGATTTTTCAACGGCGATCTGCACGCCGGACGGGTAAAGGCCGCAATCCAGCTTTGCATCGCGGTGGCCGCGAAAGCCATAAACACGCGGTGCGCGAGCAGCAAACGCCGCGAAGTGACCGGTAGCGATAAGTACGCCTTCAGGGTATGGCTTCTAAACCTCGGACTGATCGGAGACGAATTCAAAACGGCGCGCAAACATCTTCTTGCAAACCTCACCGGCGACATCGCATTCAGAAACGGGCGCCCGAAGAAAGACAAAAAGAACAACGAAAACAAAAACGAGGCGGCGTGAAAGGAGCAATAGCATGTGTGGACTCACGGGCGTAATACTTGAAACGAAAGAGCGCACACCGCGCGAACTGTCGCGAATCGCCATCGTATTTACTAAGCTGCTCGTACTGAACCAGTATCGTGGCCACCACGCGACTGGCGCGGCTGTCATCAAAAACGACGGGACATACCACATTCACAAGCAGCCCGGCACGGCAGCAGACTTCATAATGACGAGTGAGTATAGAAAAGTGTTGAACACGCTCGATTCAGACACTACATGCATCATCGGCCACACCCGATGGAAAACGCGCGGAAGCGAATTCGACAACAGGAACAACCAGCCGGTCGTGACATCCCGCACAATCACCACACACAACGGTACGATCACTAATGCCGATGCACTTTTCAGTGGATACCGGCTTACCCGCAAGACCGAAGTGGACAGCGAACTGATCGGACGCCTCGCAGACAGATTCTCAGATGACGATTCATTTCTCCGCGCCGCGTCCGAAATCGAAGGCACCATGTCATCGGTATTTGTGCGGCTGCATGATCCGCAAACCATCAACGTCATTAAAGGCAACAAACCGCTGACACTCTGGTATCACTCCGGACTGCGCGCCATATTCTATTCATCCGAAAAATGGCCACTTGAGAAAGTGTTCGCCCGTAGCAGACTTATGGCCGAACTCGAAATCGCTCCGTTCACGATCTCTCATTTCAACGCATCCGATCTCCTCGGCTTCCGCCAGTCAGCTCTGCGGTTCACTTCCACGGAAAGGACGATACAAACATGGACAAAACAGGCATGGTAATGATGTATGGCACGCTCCTCCCCGGCAGGCGCAACCATCAACGCTACTGCTTCGATGCAATATCCATCCAGCCCGCAACCGTTCACGGCATACTTTACGACCTGCCTTACGGCTATCCCGCGATGTTCGAGGTGTCGGATGAAATTCATGCAGGTTCTGAATTGCCGTATGGAACTTGTGCAAGTTCTGAAGCGCCACTCGTTCACGGCATCCTCTACGATCTGCCTCACGGGTATCCCGCGATGTTCGACTCTGGCGATGCCAGCAATATCGTTCACGGCGAACTCATCACATTCCCAGACATAGAATCAGCGCTGAAACGCCTCGACCGCCTCGAAGGCTACAATCCGGATTCACCGGACAGTTCGCTCTACCTTCGTATCGTAAAACCAGTCACGATCACTGCCACCGGCAAGGTGGTGAGAGCTTATCTGTATGTGTTCCATCCCCGCAAGCTGCCTGAAGTAAAACGAATCGGCACTCTCATTGAAAACGGCGTCTGGTACATATGTCTTTGATATATTACGGGTTCAGAGCGAAAGCGGAGGGGAAATGGAAATAGGAAAGATTTAGAGGGGCAATTCCGCAATAGACAAAAAGGGAATTATTTGGTTGAAAAGTGCTGTTTGGCTATTTTTTTAAAGTGTTGCCAATATGCGTCGGGGTGTTTTACTATGTATTGAATTTGTAAGTATTATTATTTGAATCATTTATTTATTATTTGTAAAAATACGTTCATGGCGGAGTGGCGGTTTGCCATTTTTGCGTGATGCTGGCGGTATCGATATGAGGCGATTTTTCGGTTGTTCGTTCATGGTATTGATGGTGGTGTATTTTTGCATGGCGGTTGGTGTGAGGGGTTTGTGTGAGGGTGCGCCGGCGGTGGTGATAGTGAGTCCGGCTGGAGGGGCTGCGGTGGTGTCGTCGGTGAGTGTGAGGGTGGATTACGCGGCGGCGGGGGGGACGCTTGAGTGGGTGTCCGTGTGGGTGAATGGTGTGGAGGTTGAGAGGGAGTTGCTTGGTGGTGTGACGGGTGGTTCGATGGTGTTCGATGTGGATGTGAGTGGTGTTGGGAATGGGAGTGTGGAGATACGGGCGGATGTGTATGGTGGCGCGGGCGGTGAGTGTGTGGTGGGCAGCGCTGCTGTGAGTGTGGTGAAGGTGAGTTGTGTAACGAATTCCGATTGTTATGATGGCGATGACTATTCTTTTGATACATGTGTGTCTCCCGGCGCTGTGGAGTCAGCGTGTGCGTATGCGCCGATTGTCTGTCTCGAAGACAGTGAGTGCGATGATGGCGATGTGCTGACGATCGACCGTTGCGTGGATGCGCAGACGGCGCAGGCGGTTTGTGTGAATACCCCTGTCGCGTGCGCGGCGGCGGCGGACTGCGACGATGAAAATCCTCTGACGATCGACTCGTGCGCGGGCGGCGGTACGGCAGGCGCTGTTTGTCAACATACCCCTATCGCGTGCGTGACGGCGGCAGACTGCGACGATGAAAATCCGCTGACGATCGACTCGTGCGCGGCCGGTGGTACGGCTGGAGCTGTTTGTCAACATGCCCCTATCGCATGCGTGACGGCGGCGGACTGTGACGATGAAAATCCGCTGACGATCGACTCGTGCGCGGGAGGTGGCACAGCTGGCGCTGTTTGTCAACACACCCCAATCGCATGCGTGACGGCGGCGGACTGTGACGATGAAAATCCTCTGACGATCGACTCGTGCGCGGACGGCGGTACGGCAGGCGCTGTTTGTCAACATACCCCTATCGCGTGCGCGGCGGCGGCGGACTGCGACG
>CAZQSL010000103.1:0-9313 GCA_964595945.1 uncultured bacterium | reverse complement strand
GATCGACTCGTGCGCGGACGGCGGTACGGCTGGCGCTGTTTGTCAACATACCCCTATCGCGTGCGCGGCGGCGGCGGACTGCGACGATGAAGACCCGCTTACGATCGACTCGTGCGCGGACGGCGGTACGGCTGGCGCTGTTTGTCAACATACCCCTGTCGCGTGCGTGACGGCGGCGGACTGCGACGATGAAGACCCGCTTACGATCGACTCGTGTGCGGCAGGCGGTACGGCAGGTGCTGAGTGTACTCACACGGCGTGCGCAGTAGCGTGCGAAGACGCGGCGGACTGCGGTGACGGCGACTCCGGTACAGACGACGCGTGCCTCTATCCCGGCACATGTCAGGCGGCCTGCACCCACAACGACAACGGATCGGCTGACGCGGCTCCGGAACTTCGCATCGATGCGCCGGCGGACGGATTCATCACCAACAGGACTACGCTTGCGGTGACAGGTCAGATGACGCCTGGCTCGACCCTGATAATAAATGGTAACGCCACGGCCGCGGCGGCTGACGGCGCGTTCGATAGCACGGTCACGCTGAGCGAAGGCTCCAACACCATCACGGCAGTGGCGTCCAGAAACGCGAAAACGACAGTCCGCACCCTGTCCGTGACACTCGACACACTCGCGCCCGTCATCAGCACAACTGCGCCAGCGGACGGCGCAACCCTCGACGCCGCGCCATCGCGCGTGGAGATAACGGCCGAAGACGCAGCCGGCGGCACTGGACTCGATCACGCCCGCACGTCCATCACACTTGACGGCGAAACGCTCGCCGCCAACTACAACACGACGACAAAAAGCTACACGGCCCAGGCCGCCGCGCAGGGAAGCGGCGCGCACATCCTTGCCATAACAGTCGAAGACAACGCAGGCAACACGAGCAGCCGCGCCATCACATACTCCATCCAGAGCACCGGCCCAAAAGTAAAATTCACGAAAGTCCCCGGCAAGGCCGTGCAAGCGAACGATAGTACGCGCGATGAGATGACGCCGCGAACGTTTCCTGATTACTCTGTCAGACGTGAGGACCACCGCGAAAAGCACGAAATGCCACCTGCGGCAAGGCAACAGGAGGCCCAGAGGGAGACGAGCGAATTTCACAGATTGGTAAAAGAAAAATATCCGCAGCCCGATACCGAAGCGTTCGACAGAATGGTCCGGGACAGATTTACAAATCAGCGGCGGCCCCCAATCGCAATCGCCCCAGGTGCGATCGTGCCTCTCAGAAGAAACGAAGAGCTTGTCGCAGAAGTGTATGAATCATCTTCGGAAGTGGATGAGTCGTCAATCACCGTAACCGTAGACGGCGCACCCGTCGAATTCACCTATGATGCAGAAAGCAGAACCATCACATCTGAAAATATCCCGCTCACACTCTCAGCCCACAGGGCGGAAATCACACTGATGGACGAGCTGGGCAACGAAGGCATGGCGCTCATGTCGTTCAATTCGTCAGAGATACCCGCCGGCTTTTTTGCGAGCAATACGACTGTGCCTGGCAGCATCGACATTGCGCAGGGCCAGACTTTTTCCGTGACATTCGGCGCGGATTACTCTATCGGCGCCACGGCGACGGCATTTCTTTACAATGCCGACAACTCAGGGATCGAAGACAGCAGCGAAATGGGAGTGGGCGCCTGCAATACATCCAGGATCATCGGCGACCCGATCGTCCTCGAATTGCTGACGCAAGAGAGTCCCTACAACTACGCGACCGAAGCGACGTTCATTACTAATATCGATGAGAACGGAAATCCCGCGAAGACAATGCGTGCAATCATCATTGCCGCTCCCATCGACGAAAACGGCGACTCGACATGTGCGTTCAGCGCCAATCATCTCACCGGTCCGCACGCCGAAAATGTCAGACTGACCAACATGACACATCCGGAAATGTCGACCATCGCAACGGGCGAGACAATGGCTGTCGACTTCAGCGGGACGGCCGGACAGGCATTCGAATGTGCCGCCGCTCCCATCACTTACGCATACGGCGCGTCGACGAGTCCGATAGGCATCCCGACTGCCACAGAAACGGTATCGGGGCAGTATCACTGCGAAATCCCATTCACGCAGGTCCCGCTCGTTGACGGACAACCAGCAGAAGGCGTAATCGCGATGATAGTGGCAGACGGGCTCAATATGGAATATTCGGACGACATACTCGCAGTGCGTAATGGGATCGAACAGCTTCACATCAGCAATCTGACGCGACCCGGAGCGACGGACATAATCCCTGGCGAAATCTTCTCGCTCAGCGCGACAGGCACACCAGGGCTTACCACGACCGACTCATATATCGCCGACGCGGCAATTCTACACAGGGGATTCGTGATAATCCAGTCAATCGGCCAGCTGACGGAATTTCCGGAAAACTCAGGCAGGTACTATACCTCGGGAGTACTCGCGACGACAGCCACCGCACCCGTTGCCATCAGGGCATTCACGGGGCTGCAAAACAGCGCGCCCACCACAGTTTATTCAACAGAGGTTCTTACATACCTGACTGCAACGTCATCGCAGCAACTTCCACGGATCACGCATCTGGACGGAGTCCCTGTCAGTGGCAATACGGCTGACAGTACCAACATGACACCTCTTTTCGCCGGGGTATCCATCCCTGATGCGCGGGTGAATGTTTATGAGTTCAACATTGCCTCGCAAACCATATTCATGCCTGCGACCGGCACGTATACACTCCAGGCGCAGCCCGTCTCTTCGCCCGGGACGCTGGAAGATGATTTCGATGATCAGTCGGGGATCGGGGCCGCCTGGATGCCGGACTCCGCGACATTGTATGAAAACATCGACACCACCGCGGGCACCCTCAGGATGATCCTGCCCGCCTCCGGTACGGCTGTCTTTTTGAGAAAAGACGGTACGCCCTATTCGGGTAACCTCTCGACCGAAACCGACGTGATGATACCATCGTACGGCAATCCCCAGTACGCCGACTATCGAGGCAGCGTACAGATCATACATGACCTTGACAAGAATCAGGCGACGGCACTGCATGTAAATGTCCGGTGGGACGTCGACGACACGGCAGCCGCCACTTCGGTGATACGAATAACCTCGCCGGACCTGGCTGTCCCGTGCGAAGCGTCAATCCCGCCGCCAGTCTATGACACTGCTTACCACATCACGACAGACATTCAGCCAACTCCGGCACAGGTATCCGTCACCGTCGAAAACGCATCCGGCACGGTAGGGACACTTGTATGCGAGGGGCTCACTCCTCCGGCTTCCGCCACGCTCGATTTCGCTTTTTCCGCAACCAGCGACACCCTGACTGCAAGCACTCAGACGGTTGTTTTCGACAATTTCACCACTAATCTGAGCATACCGGGTGGATACGCCATTGAAGTGCCCAACCTGAAGACATCAGCTGGCGAATACTTCGACGACATGTCTTCGACTGCGTTTTTCGTAAGTCCATGCAGCGATATGACGCGTACTCCTCCGACGCCCCGCACGGATCGGTGTACCGATGGCACTAAAGATATCCACGCGTTTCTCGTACAGCTTAACAACGTAAACGGCGGAAATGGCTCGACTGTAGAAACGATGCGCATTACCATTTACACCGCAGGCGATCCATACCATTACGATGACCATGCCTCTTACATTGACAGCGTGATGCAGACTCTTGTCGATACCGGCTCTTACTTCGAGTCTTACGATATCGCCGGCAGCACGGCAGCGCTGCTCGCCCGTGGCGAAGGACAGCCTTTCGAGCGATCAGAACTTCTTTCATACGAAAATCTCTGCTCGACCGTGAGCGGCATCACCGACTGTCAAAACGGATCATACAGCCTGATCGGCACTGCTACGGCATCGACATCCGGCGGATTCTCCATTCAGTCGGCCAGCCTCGACTCCGCGACTTCCACCCATATCATTGTCGCAAAAACTATCGTTCAGGGCGAACCTCTTTCGGTATCCGACCCATTGATCATCAACCCTCAAATCACTTCACCGCAAGACACCCTGAGTCCCGTCATCGAAGTGATTTCCGATATCCCAGCATGCACAAACGACACTGCCCCAACCTTCACGCTTTCGGTAAACGACGACACTGACGAAGCCCCGGCCGTGTCATGTTCGATCACCGCCACCTCGCACAGTGGCGCTACCACTACCATCGCATGCGGCTCCGAAGAAACATCGACGCCAGGACAATACGCGATATCGCCCGAAACCGCCATCCCCGAAGGCTCCGCCGTCATCACCATTTCGGCGGGCGACGATTACGGCAATGTGGCGACTGCGACGATAACATTAGCTATCGACACATCAGCGCCAGCCCCCCCATCTGCCGTTACGGTTCGCCCTGATTCCTTCACCGATACACCATATCCATACGACAACGACAGCGAATTATTCGTCACATTTTCACCCGCATCCGACAATCCCGGCGGCTGCGGCATCGCGGCCCAATACTACAACACGGCCGCTACCGGGCAAGACTGCATCCAGTTATATCTACAGGGCACTTTCAACCAGCTGACGGCCACCGCGTCCCAATACGCGATATCCCCTCTCGCAGAAGGCACCGCCATCTCATGCCTCGCCGCCATGGACATGGCCGGCAACATCAGCGATGTCACCTTTTCCGCCACATCCTCAATTGACTTCACCCCCCCTGCCCTTTCCGCCCTGATCGCAACGCCATCCCTCATCGCCAGAAACGACTCGACGACTCTCACCGCAACCATCGCCGACAGAAATCCAGACGCGTGGCAAATCTCCATAACCGCCCCTGATGGCAACACGCTTTTCACTCAGTCTCACACAATTGACATCGACGAAAACCAGGCAACCACCACCACTCAAATCGAAATCCCCTGGGAAACACACGACCCCGTAACACTCGCTCCCTACGCCAAAGGCATCTACACCGCCTCCCTTCTCACCACCGATCTCGCTTTCAACTATTCAAACGCTACCACCTCCATCTCCATCATCCTGCCATCTCCACCCGCCATCACATCGCCTGCAAGCGGTGGACAAATCAGGAATTTCATAACGACTGGAATAAGTGGTACGACAGACCCCAATACGGTAATTAGCCTTTACATCGAAAACGCAAGTGGCACACATCAGATCGGCACGGCGACTGCAACGACAGGCAGCTTCTCTACTACATTCAACATAGCCATGCAAGCTGGACCATATACACTGTCTGCCGTGGCAACTGATTATTTCGGCAACTTCTCCGCCACATCCACTCCCGTGCCAGTTACAGTACTCCCCGTCACCCCGCCCGTCATCACAACCGCCACTTTCGACAATCGATACATTTCGCCATCCTACAGTTCAGGCATCAAGGACAGTCTGTCAATCGCCGCTACCGCATCCATCGAAGACAACTATTTCTCAAATTGGCACATCTCCATCACCGACAATGCGGCCAACGTCGTTTTCGAACACGAAATCCCAATTCCTTCAACCGCAACCATCTCCGAAATGACATACCAATGGAATGGAACTGACAACACTGACACCCCTCTCGCAGAAGGCACATACCTCGTTTCCATCACCACCCTTGATCTTCCAGGCAACTCCTCCAACATCGCCACTTCCTCCGTCACCATCGACAATACCCCCCCAGCTACAGGCATCCAGACTCCAGCAGACAACTCCGCCATAGGCGGCACATCATACGAAGCCCTCTACGTAGCCAATGACCCCAATCCCCTGCAAGCTGCCTCCCTCGCCATTGACTCCACAGAAATCCATACATACACACACAACCAGCCCAGTGAAAACGAACAGCCTCCAGCTTCAATAACCGTCACCACAAAAATCCTCCCACACACACTCGACAGCGCCACATCCCACACACTCACCGCATCCGCCACCGACCTCGCCGGCAACACCGCCACACACACCATAACATTCACCATCGACACCACACCACCAGCCCCCCTCATCAACCTGCACACCGAAACCAACCAGTACGGTGAAACCATCCTCACATGGGACCCGCCCACCACAAACGAAGACGGCACCCCACTCACCGACCTCGCCGGATACACCATACAAACCGCCACATACACACAAGGCTGCGACCCCATTACCCCAGACCCCGACTCAACCATCAACACCATCACCTGCTCACTCAACGCCTCCGCAACACCACCCACACTCGCCATCACAGCACCAAACCTCTTCTACAACAGCACAACATACAACAACACCCCATTCACCACCAACACCACCACCGGCAACAACAATGGCAATAACGGAAACACCAGCGGCAACACCGCCGCCAACCCACACTGGATCGACACCAACTCCACAGCCACCCCCACCACATCATCATCCACCACCATAATCCCACTCACCCCAACCACCACCATCACACCCGACCCCACAAAACCCATCTTCACCTACCTCATCACACTCACCACAGCAACACAAACAGTAATAACAATGCAATACGACACCACCAACCCCACACAAGCAACACAAACCACAACAACCATCGTAACCCCCACATACCTCGGCAACCCACTCGCCACCGGCACCCACCACATAACCGCCTACACCCAATCCACCACCACACAACTCACCTCCCTCCTCACATCCCTTGCCCAATCCGGCATAATTTCTCCCGACTTCACCATCTCAGCCCATTCCATAGCCTGCACACCAGATACAATTGCATCCCCCCCATCAGGCTTCACATCATCAACGTTCCCGATGTTTTCAACCCCAACCCAACAAACATCCTCCTCCTCCAACACCACCTCCACATCAATCTCACTCGACAACCTCACCTCAACTATCTACTCTATCTCTCCAACCGATAACACTGGAAATACTGGTGATATGTCAAACATAACTGTCAATATGTACTAAGATAATAAACAGTTGAAACACAATATATTGGAGATGAGCAAAATGAAAATCATGAGATCAATCATTTTAACGGCAATCTGTCTGGGCATCGGCTTTGCCGCACACTGCGATGAAGTATTGCCACCTGCCCAGAAACCCGTGGTCAACCAAAAAGGAAACACATTCATCCTCGACGATTCCGTTGGCCAAGTCATGGAAGGCGACGGCATAAAGCTCCGCCTGATCAAAAAAGAAGAAGTGCCTGAACTTCAAAATCTTGATACCACCAAAGCCGGAGGCAGGGCAAACCCTGTCGATTGTGTTCGAGGGTGCAAGGGAAAAGATGGTAGTTTCTTCAAATGGAATGGGGAGATGCATAAACTCGATCAAATGTCCGAAAGTGATTTCAATGCTACAAGGTCAATCAAAACCACGAAAAGCGATGGAATCTATTCGGTGAACAGAAAATACAAAGCCGCCTATGATGAAAGTGGTGAATTTTCATTTGTTAATTTGAATGATAATAAAGATGTGTTTACTATTATACACCCAGAAGATATTCATGTCAGATACATTTCTGACTCTGGTGTGGTCTTTTTGCAAAGTGGAGAACTTGGCACTCAGTTAAGTGCTATTGATAGAAACGGAAAACAGATAAAAGCTATTCTCAATGATAATAAGAAAATTCCGATATTTAGTAAAGTCATCCAAGACAAACTGATTGTTTTCAACAATAGGTATTCTGTTGTGGATAATCCACAGGCAGAATACATTATGAATATGTATATTTTCGATGCTAATGGAAACATTATTGTCGAGAAGAAAATTGATAAAAGAGAATATCCAATAGATGTTATTGATACACCTGATAATAAACACTTTCTGGTGCTGTCAGGATGTTCTTTTTCCGAATGTATAATTGATAAATATGATCTTGATGGTAATCACATCAAAACAATCTTGATAGGTAATTTACTATTGGAACCACAGGATTATTTTACCGATGGAGATTATGTCTATTTCCGTGCTTCAAACAAAATACTCTGTATCAACGGAAAAACAATGGATTTAAAGTGGGTGCTCGAAGGAGGCCCATCTTCAATAGACAAAAATGTTGCTGCTCCCGGTATAAGTAAAAGGAATCCCGGCGTTGTCGAAAGAACACACTACAAGATATTCAACGATTACATTTTCTTCAATCAAGCGGGAAATACAGGTGCTGTGAATTACAAAAACGGCGAAATTCCGTGGCAATTTTGGAACGATGTCATCAAATATTACAAGATAAAAAACAATGCATATATCAACAGTACCGGTTCGACCATATTCGCTATTGACATCGAAAGTCGCAAGGTGTTGTGGGAAACTGATTTACTAGATACCTATCCGACAACAGATAGAATTGGAGCTCCATCAAGAGAAATAATTCATGATTTTAAAGTAGATACCAACAGCATGATGGGATATGTTACCTTTAAAGAGCCGTTTTACCAGCATTTTCAGATTATCGATCTTCGATCAGGTGCAGTAAAAGCTTCGAAAATACTAAGCCCGCACAGTGCCCGATTCAAAATAGGTTCAGTTAGCAGTTCCGAAATCCAATTATTCACAAATTCAAATGAATACATGCTTCAAATTGAGAAATGATATTGGGAGATAAAATTGCCATGAACACGTTCATGATGAAATATCATATTGTTCTTTACAGCAAGTCTAGCTCACTTTATATTATAATGACATAATATAATCACGGTGATACTATGGCCAGATATTACGCAAAATCTTAGTCTGAGCATCTGTTGCAGATTATGCCCCGCATATCGAAATGTTTTTTGCAGCCTTGAATAGATGCCGTCACCAAGCGCAACGCCGATGAAATAGATGTGAAAGACTATGAAAAGTCTGAATACCCGTTACATAACGCGAAGAATGTTGCTTCTGACTGGAATATTATTGCTTGGCATCTCCGGTTGCGGGGGCGAAGGTGTGCTGCCACGGATAACATCCGGAAATGGTGTGGCGAGTGTCGAGGGATATGTATTTGTGCCGGTCGGCAGTCAGCCCGTGGCGCGGCTCGCGGATCGCGACACTGAAGGGATCAACCCACCTGCATCCGCTAACACCTCCGATACACAGGCGGGAAATACATCTGATGGTTCCAGCAGCTATGCCACCGGCGCGCAGTCAGTCCCCGGCACGTCATCGCGCGCAGCGGCGGCCGCAGCGCCAGCCGGCTACAGAGCCATTGCCGGCGCATCCGTCACAGCCACATGTGGCGCAGCGAAAAAATCGGCCGCGACCAACGCCACCGGCTACTTCCTCATAGAGTCGCTCCCCGCCGGATCCTGCGCCATCGAAATCACGAACACCGGATACACAAAGCACACCAGCCCCCTGCAACTCACCGCCGGCCAGCGCACAACACTCGGAGGCACGGCAGGCGTTTCCATATTCCCTGCC
>CAZQSL010000102.1:0-13358 GCA_964595945.1 uncultured bacterium | reverse complement strand
GGAGGGACAGATGCGTGGCGGCTGTGAAGGGTGCCGACGATGGAGGCCTTGCCCCAGGCGGCGGTGATGCCGGCCACGCGGTCGATATGCGCCGCGCCTTCGGACTCTGCGCCGGGGAGCAACACGAAGGACATGTTGCGGTTATTCTGTGAGACGCCGCCCTCGATGTAGGAATTGTGCTCCATGGCGGTGTAGTCGAGGACAGAGCCTTTCTGGTCGTAATAGACGGCGGCGAAGGAGTCCATCCGGCAGGTTTCGTCGGAGGATTGCGCGAAATAGGCATAGTTGATGCTTTTGTAGGTGCGGAAGTAGTCGGAGGGGGTGCCGGGGCGGGAGAGAGTCCATTTGCCAGGGTCGTACTCGATGTCGATATTCATGGCTACCTTGAGTTTTTCGATGAACGGGACACCGGGAGCGGTTGCCGCATGAGTGGTGGTGAGGCAAAGTGAGGTGGTGGCTATGATGAGCAGGTTGATTGTTAGTTTAAGTTGATTTGCGGTCATTGGCGGCTCCGTTTTGATTCTTTGGACAGTCGTGGAGGCGGGAGGGGATGTCCGGTTGGGGAAATTATAGGTGCGCTTGTGGTGAAAAATAAAGAAGGCGGGATTATTTGTCCCGCCTTCCGGATTTCATGTGATGTGGTACGTGTTGATCATTCTTTCTGTTTCCATCTTTCTTCGGATTCGCCGGGGATGCTGATAGCTCTGGTGTCTACGCGCCACTTGGTGTCGTGTTCGGTCTTCTTTTCCGAGAAGTAGGTGTAGTAGCCAAGTCTTGCCTCGAAGCGGCATGCAGCGCCGAGGTCGCCGTAGAGCCAGAGACCGTCGTTGTCTTTGTCGTAAAGTTTTTTCTGTTTGAAGTCACCGGATTCGGAGTAGTAGATTTCTTTCCAGTAAACGTCGGTGACGAGGAGGGTGCCGTCGAGCTGGCGGATGGGTTTGACGTAGGTGCGTTTGGGATCGGAGATTTTGTCGACGACAGCCGTGGGGTATGGAAGGGGGTAAGAGATGGCGATGGCTTTGCTGTCCATGGGGCGGTTTCTGAGGTCGGGTTCTTCGGTGCAGGGGACGACGACTTCGCCGGTGTCCGGGTTTTTGACTTCAGAGCAGGTGATGCCGTAGGTTTTGTAGAAGCAGCCTGGAGCTGCGGGTTTTTCGTTTTCGGCGAGCTGGGTGCACTGGCCGTCTTCGAGCATGGAGCGGAGTTTTTCTTCGATTTCGCTGTCGGTGTAGGGATTGCCGCCGCAGTCGTTGGCGGTGAATTCGTATTCGACGAATCTCTCGTCAGGTACGCTGCATGCGTCATAGGAAGTGGAAGTGGTGGGTGAGTAGTCGATGGCGGTGTAGTCGGAGCTTTCGGAGCCGGGGACGATGCGTCCGCCTTGAGAAGCGCCGCCGATCGAGCGGCCGGCCAGGGATGAGGGGCCTATGCGCTGGGGCGCCCTTTCGTCGGCGAGGAGGTTGCTGGCGGTTACGTTGTTGGTGTATGCGCCGGTCATGCCGCTTTTCTGGAGTTGTCTGTTGGTGACGCCGGTTTCGGTGATGGAGATGGGGCGTGAGGGGGCCGAGGAGACGGCTGCTCTGGAGCGGGGGCGGAGTTCCTGATTGGCGAATACGCTGTTGGGATATTTTTCATTGAGGAATTTTGTATAGAGGTCTACCTTGTCTTTCATGTTGAGAAATCCGTAGCAGCGGATGACCTGGTAGAGGAGTTTGTCGTTGTCAGGCGCGCCGGGATTTTCTTCGATGGCTTTCTGGTTCCAGTTGATGGACTGTTCGTAGAGGTTTTTGCTGAAATAGGCATCGGCGAGTTTGATCATGGCCATGCGGTTGTGCGGGGTCTTTTTGAGGCTGGCGAGGAGGTTGTTGATGGTGGCGTCTCCGCCGGCTGCGCCCGTGTAGAGAGGCTGCTGGGACTGGCGCAGGATGTTGGGGACCGGTTCGGAGGAGGGGAGTTTCGTGGCGGCAGTAGAGAGCCAGTCGCTGCTCTGGGAGTCGGAGATGAGCTCGTAGGCGGCGGTGTCGCCTGAAGATACTTCCGCGCCTTCCTCTATCGAGATGACCTGCGCGGTGGCGTAGCCTGCCTGTACTTCCGCCAGGTGGGCGAGGCCGATTTTCTGGCCGTTTCGCTGGATGACGAGCACGTCGCCTTCTTCGAAACCGACATTTTTGCCGGCGCTGATGGTGATGGTGCCGTCTGGAGAGACTGATTTAACGCTTCCTTTGGAAACAGTGTCGGCATGCGCTACTGTCAGAAAGCTTGCGAGGATGAAGGCGACTGCCGTGGTGATGATGTTTTTGGTTTTCTTCATAGCCAGACTACCCCTGGTTAATGTGATTTTAGTCCAAGTCCATTTATAGTATCCGCATTTCCGCCCGTTTAGCTTCCGAAAAAAACAAAATGCTTCAGGAAATGCCGGTTACGTGCAGGTCTGGTGGGTGCCAAAAAACAGGCATGAACCCCCACAGCAGAATTTTGGGAATTATATATAACCATATAAATAAAAGTCAAGAGAATCATTTTTTCGATAAAAAGGTATTCCGGGAGCGCGGCGGCTGCGCGAGTGGTTGACTTCGGGTTGATTTGTCTCATGGGAGTCCGAAAACCTCCATGATGGCGGTTGCGATGCGATGTGATGCGGCGCCATCGCCGAAAATGGGAGTGCGTGGGGAAGATGGTCTGTGAGTGGCGACGAGCCGGGAGATATCGTCGCTGACTGTGCCGGCGAGGATATTCCACCCGGTGGCGACAGTAGCTGTCCATTCGGTTGTATCGCGCAGGGTGACACAGGGGATGCCCGCGAGGTAGGCTTCTTTCTGGAGACCGCCGGAGTCGGTGGCAATGACGGCGGCCGAGGTGACAGCGGCCATCATGGAAATGTAAGGCAGGGGCGGCGAGATGATGATGGATGACGGGATAGTGATGGCTGCCGAGTCGAGCGCCTTTGCGGTACGGGGATGGAGTGGCAGGAGTATGGGGAGTCCTGACTCGGCGAGTCCTCTGATGATGGAGTCGAGTGTGGCAGGATTGTCCGTGTTGGCGGCGCGGTGTACGGTGGCGAGACAGTATTGCCCCGCGGTGAGCCCGTATTGCCCGAGGATCGCCGGCTGGATTTCGCGCGCGCGGGAGAGAAAGATATTGAAAGTATCGACCATGATGTCGCCGGAAATGTGGATGCCATCGGAGATGCCTTCGGCGCGGAGATTGGCCGCCGAGATGCCATCGGGACAGAAAAGCATCTGTGAAAGACGGTCTGTGACGACGCGGTTGATTTCTTCGGGCATAGTACGGTCAAAGCTTCGCAGACCGGCCTCGATGTGGATGAGGGGAATATTGAGCTTGGCGGCGGCGAGAGCGGCGGCGAGAGTGGTATTTGTGTCGCCATAGACGATGACGGCGCGGGGGCTGGCGTCGATGAGGATTTTTTCGATCTCGATGAGCATGGCGCCCGTCTGTGCGCCGTGAGTGCCCGAGCCGGTGGCGAGACGGTATTCGGGAGAGGGGATGCCGAGTTCGTCAAAAAACACATCGGACATGAGATCGTCGTAATGCTGGCCCGTGTGGATGGTGGAATTCACGATTTGCGGAAATCCGGAAAAGGCCATGACAAGCGCCGCAGACTTGATGAATTGCGGTCTCGCGCCGACGACGGAGATGATCGGAATGATATTTGTGGTCATTTGTTGTTGGCAGGCGGGTTTTTCAAGTTGCCGGCAATCATGCGCGTGATGATTTCCACCTGAATCCTGACGGGCTGGGCTGGCAGAGTCAGAGAAGCGGAAAGGCGTGCCGCCTGCCGGGAAAAAGAGTCGAGGATCGCCTGCGCGGGATCACCGGAAAGCACGGCTGCCGGAGGAGTATCCGTGCTTTCGATCGCGTCGGCATGGCATGCGCCAGAGGCCGCGGCGAGCATTATAAATATGGTAATGACAACAGGCTTGAGAAAACGCATCAGACTCCGAGAAGTTCCTTTGCCTTGATGACAGACTCGGCCGCGTCACGGCCGAATGCGTCGGCGCCGATTTCGGCAGCGAATTTTTCTGACAGCGGAGCGCCGCCTACAATGACCTTGACCGAGTCGCGCAGCCCCTGTTTTTCGAGAGTGGCGATCGTGTCCTTCATGGCCGGCATGGTGGTGGTGAGGAGAGCCGAAAGGCCGAGGATGTCTGGCTTGTGGCTTGCGACCTCCGAGGCAAAGCGGCCGGCATCGACATCGGTGCCGAGGTCTATGACCTGAAATCCCGCGCCCTTCATCATGGCGATGACGATATTTTTGCCGATGTCGTGCAGATCGCCCTTGACAGTGCCGACGAGCGCCTTGCCGGTAAACCCGCCCGCGCCGGAGGCGAGGAGAGGCTCGACAAGCTCCATGCAGGCTGACATGGCGCGCGCGGAGACAAGGACCTCGGGGATGAAATACTCGTTGTTTCTAAAGAGGTCTCCGACGACGTCCATGCCTTTGACCAGTGCGTTGTCGAGGATGTTTTTGACGGGTTCGCCTGCGTCTATCAATTCTTTGACGATCGTAACGGCGGTTTCTTTTTCACCATCGATAATTGCCTGCGAGAGGGCTTCAAACTTTTCGCTCATCGTTGCCTCCTGTAGATGAAAATCGAGCAATGTGAATACCAGTATATCATATTTTCACAAGATGAAATAAAAAAGTGAAAAGGCAGTGATGGGAAAAGATATGGGCGGAAAGGTATTGATGGTCAGGTCGTGGCGGCAGGAATGATTTGGCAGGTGACGCCGGTTATGCACACGCTGTCAGCATGCGGGTCGAGCTGGGGCCTGGCAACTCATGACATGATCAGACGGTCTGTGCCTGATTTTCGTATTTTTCGGTGATCTCGTCGATCATGTCGAATGGTATGATGCCAAGTTCGCAGAGGAGTTCGAGATTGGGCATGGTTTCATTTTCCTGCAGGGATAGTATGCTGTCGATCTGCCCTCTGGAGATATAGCCTTTTCTGAGGAGGAGTTCACCGATTTTTTCATCACTGCCGGTGCGTTCCTGCTCGATGAGCGCGGTTTCGAGCTGTTCGGGAGTGATGAAACCCTCGCGGAGCGCGACAACCCCGAAATATAATCTCGACTGCAGAATGACGGCGAGATTGCATGCCTGCTGTTCGTCGACAAAGCCTTCGTTTGAGAGGAAATCTATGATTTTTGGTCCCATAAGCGTCTTTAAAGTTGCCATGATGCAACTGAAGCGGCAACGGAATGAGAGTCTTTTGCTTAAAAACAATAATACCCGTCTGGAGCTTGCTTAAACATATCCATCGAAAAATGGTCGTGGCAGTGAATTACCGGGCCGTCAAGAGGCCGCGGGATTGCCCGCGATGATCCGGGGCGGCGCTGGTGCGGAAATCCAGAATTGCGAATTCCGGAAAGAGTGCTGGCGAAAGTCTCTTTTTGCATAACGCAAAAAGGGGAAACCTTGTCAGGCTCCCCTGTGGCTGCGAGGATGATTTTTATTGACAGGTAAAAACGGTCAGGAGAACTGCGAGTTGAATTTCTTCATCAGGCGTGATTTTTTCCTTGCCGCCTTGTTTTTGTGGATGATGCCTTTCTGGGCGATCTTGTCGAGCTTTTTGAGGGCATCGGCCACTGTGGGGGCAGCTGTTTCCTTGTCGCTGGCCGTGATGGAGACTTGTGCCTTTTTGACGAAAGTCTTCATTTCGGCTCTGTATTGTCTGTTGCGTTCTCTTGCTTTGAGGCTCTGTTTCAGCCTTTTTTTGGCGGATGGTACATTGGGCATGCCGCATCTCCTTCAGAAAATCAAGTGTTACTATAGTTGCAAGATAGATAGTGTACACAAAAGGCGGTGAGAAATCAACAAGTGCGGCAAGAGTTTTTTTGTGGAGAAGAGAAAGGAATCTTGTGGCGATGGGTGAAAATTTGCCGGCGAAGGACTATTATGAATGATTGCTGGGAAGAATGGAATCCTTTGTGGCATAGTGTTGCCGCGGAGCTGAAACGGGATGCGCGAGGATCGCGGATTTGGATGACTCAAAAGGTCCGGGCACGGCGGTAAGGAAAGCGGCGCTGATCGTCATGATCGGGATGATCGTCAGCCGTGTGCTGGGGTACTTAAGATATAAGGTAATATTCTATTATTATGGGCGCGGCGCGGAGACGGATGCGTTTTTTGGCGCGTTTGCGGTGCCGGACACTTTGTATATGCTTGCGTCGGGTGGTGCGCTGACGGCATCATTTATCCCGCTGTTTTCGGAGTTGCTTGAGAAGGGCCGGCGGGATGAGGCATGGGACCTGGCGAGTTCGATCTGGAATATCCTCTTTGTGACAGTCGGTCTGGCGGTGGTGGCGGGGATGGTTTTTGCGCCGCAGCTCACTCGTGTGATCGTGCCGGGGTTTTCCGGGAGGAAAGAGACTTTTGAGCTTTGCGTGATGATCACGCGTATAATTTTCCCGATGGTTGTCTTCACTTCGATCTCGGCGCTGTGCAACGGGATGCTGCATTCGCAGAATCATTTCACGTCGCCGACGATAGCGTGGTGTCTGCATAATGTGGTGATCATCGGCGCGACGATAGCGTTTCACGACATGCTTGGCATCAGGGGTGTGGCTTATGGAGTACTGACTGGCGCATTATTGATGGTGATGGTGCAGATGCCGGCGATCGTCAGGAACGGGTATCGCTACCGGGTGACATTCGGGTGGCGCAATCCGGCGGTGAAGCAGGTATTCAGACTGTTTCTGCCGGCAATGATAGGGCTTTCGATTTCGCAGATCAATCTGATGATACTGCCGCTGACATTCGGGTCGATCATCGGCGAGGGAGCCGTGAGCGCACTGCAAGGGGCGGTGAGGCTGCTGATGCTGCCGCTGGGGATATTCGGCAGTGCGATTTCGATGGCGATATTTCCGACGTTGTCGCGGCATATCGGCGGCGGGCGCGTGGATCAGTTCAGGGATACGCTGGTGAAGGGCATGAGTATGACATTCGTGTTTTCGCTGCCGTCGGTGGTGGTGCTGGTCATGATGGGGCAGCCGCTGACGAGGGTGCTTTTCGGTGGCGGAGAGTTTACGGTCAAAGATTGTGTCGATACGGCGCTTGCGCTGGCATATTATACGGTAGGGCTGCCGGGGCATACGGCGATACAGGTGATCAGCAGGGGATATTATTCGCTCAAGGATACCAGGACGCCGTTTTATGTCGGACTTTTCAGTGTGTTGATAATCTCGATTCCGTTCAGTCTCGGAGTCGTGTCGGGATATTTGTCGCAAAGTGAAGCGCTGGGGATCAGGGGGCTGTACGCCGTGTCGAAGGTTTCGCCGTTTTACTATCTCGGGTTGATGGGAAAGGGACTGGGATTCGGGGGGATAGCGCTTTCGGTATCGCTCGCGACGCTGTCTAATCTGGTGCTGTTGATGCTGCTGCTGTATCGCAAGCTGCCGGGGATCAGTCTGCGCGGCATGTGGGTCTCGGCAGGTAAGATCGCAGTGGCGACATTCGCGATGGGAGTGGTCGTGCTGGTGCAGATGGGATTGATGAGAGGGTATGATCCAATGGCACAGCTTGCCGTGGGAGGGATTTTGAGCGGCGGCGTGTTTATCGTGGTGGCAAGGGTGTTAAGGGTCAGGGAAGTCGATGAGATCATCGAGATGTTTCTGGGAAGATTTCGCAGAAAGACTCCTGTCTGAAAATGCTGTTTGGCGGCGGGCATTGTGCGATTGGCGATGTACGTTAAAATTTACTATGATGTGACAGGGATCAGTACCATGCGCCGCGGCGCGTCTGAAATGGAGAAATACAGTTGGCTTACGATGTAAACATGATCAGGAATTTTTCGATAATCGCACACGTCGACCACGGCAAGTCGACACTTGCCGACAGGGTGCTAGAAATCACCGGCGCGGTGGAAGCCCGCGAGTTTCGCCCGCAGTACCTCGACAAGCTCGATGTCGAGCGCGAGCGCGGCGTGACTGTCAAACTCCAGGCCGTGCGGCTCAACTTCCGTGCGGCCGACGGCAACGAATACAAACTCAATCTCATCGACACTCCGGGCCATGTGGACTTTTCATACGAAGTGTCGCGCAGTCTCGCGGCATGCGAGGGCGTGCTGCTCGTGGTGGATGCCGCGCAGGGTGTCGAGGCCCAGACCATGGCTCACTACTTCCTCGCGATCGAACACGATCTCGTGGTCATCCCCATAATCAACAAAATCGACCTGCCGACCGCCGATCCCGAGCGCATCATGGAAGAGATCGAAATGGTGCTCGGACTCGACAGCGACAACGCGGTCCCCGTCAGCGCGAAAGAAGGCACTGGCGTCAACGAGATGCTCGAAGCCATCGTCAAATACATACCGCCGCCCAAGATCGGCTCCGGCCCGATGCGCGCGCTGATATTCGACTCGCACTATGACTCCTACCGCGGCGCCATCGCATACGTCCGGGTCTGCTCGGGCTCCATCGCGCCGGGCGACCGCGTGAAGATGATGTACACCAACAAGACTTTCGAGGTGACCGAAGTCGGATGGTTTGCCCCCGACATGACATCGATCGACCGTCTCCACTCCGGCGAGGTCGGCTATATCATCGGCAGCATCAAGGACATCAAAAGCATACAGGTCGGCGACACTATCACACATGTCGAAACCCCCGCTACAGAGCCACTGCCAGGCTACCGCCGCATGAATCCCATGGTCTACTGCGGTTTTTTCGCCGCCGACAGCGAAGACTACGAAGACCTCCGCGACGCCATCGAAAAACTCGCGCTCAACGACTCGGCTCTCGTGTACGAAGCAGAGTCCTCCGCCGTCCTCGGATTCGGATTTCGCTGCGGATTCCTCGGCATGTTCCACATGGAAATCATCCAGGAGCGACTCGAACGCGAATACAACCTGCAGCTCGTCGCCACCGCTCCCACCGTCGTCTATAAAATTTACGTCTCCGGCAACGAAGTTATCGAAATCAAAAACCCGAGCGAATTTCCCGACCACCTCAAGATCGAAAAAGTCGAGGAACCCTTCGTCAAAACCACCATCATCACCCCCGAAGAATACATCGGCGTGATCATGGAAATCACAAAGGAAAAACGCGGCGAATACGTCGAGATGGACTACATTTCCGACAAGCGCGTCAAGCTCACCTACCTCATGCCGCTCAGCGAAGTCATCTTCGATTTCTTCGACAAACTCAAGTCCAATTCCCGCGGCTACGCTTCACTCGACTACGAGATGCACTCCTACCGCGCATCAGACCTCATCAAACTCGACATACTCGTCAACGACAAAGTCGTCGACTCGCTCAGCATGATCGTCCACCGGGCCGGAGCATATTACCGCGGCCGCAAAGTCGTCGAAAAACTCCGCACGCTGATCCCCAAACACATGTTCATCATACCGCTCCAGGCAGCTATCGGCGGCAAGATCATCGCGCGCGAAACAATTTCCGCAATGCGCAAAAACGTCACTGCCAAATGCTACGGCGGCGACATCACACGCAAACGAAAACTCCTCGAAAAACAGAAAGAAGGCAAACGCCGCATGAAATCCGTAGGCAATGTCGACATCCCGCAGGAAGCGTTTCTCTCGATCCTCCAGATCGAGAAAGAATAGCATCGACAGCGGCCGGCACGCTCTTCCAGACGACATTACAGATAAAATATTCCGAAAGGTGCGCGGCTCTCCAGACGGCAAAAGAGAACCACGCAAAGATTTGGGTATCCACCGACATGGCAGCAAATAATAAAAGACTCGCAGTCGTCAGCCTCGGATGCAGCAAAAACCTCGTGGACACCGAGGTCATGCTGGGAGCGATGACAGGCGCGGGCTACGAACTCACCGGCGACTACGCGCGCGCCGATGTCATCCTCATCAATACCTGCGCATTCATCGCCGACGCCCTCCGCGAAGCCGGTGAAACCATAGATGAAATGTCCTCGCATCGCCGCGCCGGCACATGCTCGCTGCTCATCGTCGCCGGATGCCTGCCCGAAAGGCTCCGCGAAGGCTTCGCCGCGCGATTTCCAGATGTTGACGTGACAGTCGGCACATCGTCGGCAGGCAGGATCATGGAAATCCTTCGAGACGGCACGCGCGAAAACCTCACGCCGCACGAAGAGGACAAATTCGACGGCGCGCCGCGATTTCGCGTGACCGTACCGTGGACTGCATATCTGAAGATTTCCGAAGGATGTTCCAACAGGTGTTCCTACTGCCGCATCCCCTCGATCCGAGGCCCCTACAGGAGCCGGTCGAAAGATTCGCTCATTGCCGAGGCCAAAACCCTCGCCGCCGCAGGAGCGCGCGAAATAGTCCTGATCGCCCAGGACACCACGATGTACGGCGCTGACACTGGTTACACTCCCGGACTGGCCGGCCTTGTACGCGAGCTGTCACTCATCGAAGACATCCGGTGGCTGCGCGTCATGTACGCCTATCCCGAGCTTGTCACGGACGAGCTCATCGAGGTCATGGCCACCACGCCGTCCGTATGCCACTACATCGACATGCCCGTGCAGCACATTTCCGCCGGAGTGCTGCGGGCGATGCGCCGCCGGGGCGGCCCCGAAGCCATCCGCTCGGCTATCGCCAGGCTGCGCGCCGCCATGCCCGATATCTGCATCAGGACGACGATCCTCACGGGGTTCCCGGGCGAGACGGCGGCTGATTTTACCGAGCTTATCGAGTTTATCCGCGAAGTGAAATTCGACCGGCTCGGCGCGTTTGCTTTTTCGCCCGAAGACGGCACTCCCGCCGCAGGATTCGACGGGCTGATGGCCGAAGCGGACCGTCTGGCGCGCAAAGACGCGGTGATGCGCGAGCAGAGCGCTATTTCGCTCGCGCGCAACGAAGCGCTTGTCGGCTCCACGATGGAAGTACTCGTGGACTCGCAGTGGCGCGACAGGCGCGGCCGGCTGATCGTGGCAGGCCGCACTTACAGGGATGCCCCGGACATCGACGGCACGTTTATCCTCAAGCGAAACGCCCGTCCCGGCGCTTTCGTGCAAGCCACTGTCTCGCGCGCCACCGAGTACGATCTCGAAGGCAAGTGACCGCTCTCCACTCATATACGAAATATCAATTGAATTTCCCAATGTATGGTTATGGTCTGTCGAGATGATCTGGCGTAGCATCGGAAAACAATAAAGACTTTCTGACACGGATCAACACGGATAATACTAACATGTTTTCACTTGAGCAGGGTTTATCCCCGAGAGGCTTCAATAGAAATTACCTACCGCTGTGGATAGTACAATGTAACAGTTGCTTGGAGAAAAAGTTAAGTATATAAAGCTTTCTCCGGTAGGTAAAAATAATTTTTCGTATAATAGTTCGTATGAAAAAGGGCGGGAAAGATTTCCCGCCCTTTTTGATCTGGTTGCGTGGAATGATATGCGTCAGTCAAGTTTGTAGAGGCGTTTGCAGTTGGCGCCCATGACTTTTTCGCGAGATTTCGGATATTTTTCGAGTTCGATGAGCGTGCGGGCGAGAGTTACTTCCATGGGATAGAAGGCCCAGTCGGAGCCATACATGATGCGGTCGTGGTCGCCGTGTTTGAGAGTGAGGGCGATGTGTTTGCCCGCCTGGCCGGCGAGGTCGAGGTAGACGTTGGGATATTTTTTCTGGTATTCGAGGGCGGGTTCGGGATAGATTAGGCCCGCGTGACCGAGAGTGAATTTGAGGTTGGGGAATGCCTTGAAGACATCGTCGAAGCGCTTGAGATCGGAGAGTGAGCGCATCATGGGGGGTTCGACGCCTGTGGAGCCGGAGTGGCACATGACGGGCAGGTCGATCTGTTCGCAATATTCGAAGATGCGCATGGCGCGTTTGGCGTTAGGCGGGTAAAACTGGAATTCGGGGTGATATTTGAGGCCGCGGGCGCCCTGTGAGACCATGTCGTCGATGCGTTCCTTGAAGGTAGGTGTCTGAGGATGGACTGCGGCATAAGCGTAGAGGCGTTTGTCGGCCTTGATCGCAGCGAAGGTCTGGCGTGCGTGGCGTGCGCGGAACGGGACTTCGATGGGTGCGAGCATCTGGCCCTTGATGCCGAAGCGGTCGAGGGATTCGATGAGGTTGGGCACGGTCTGGCATTTTGCGTGGGGAGGACAGCGGAAGAAGATGGTGGCGCAGTCGAATGTCATCATGTTGTTTTCTTTTTTTGACGGGTGGGTGCCCTGTTCGTGGATGAATTCTTCTTCGGTGGTGAAGTCATAGTAGAACTTTGTGGGGCCGTAGTATTTCTGGTGATCGATGACGTGGCCGGCGAAGAAGCTCCAGCCGAGGTGCGAGTGGTCGTCGTAGATCGGGGGGACGTCGGCTCCGGGCTTGATCATGAATTCGCCTTTGTCGTTTTTGGCGAACCAGGGAAGCTTGAGGAGGTCATCCAGTTTTGTGAACTGCATTTTGTCGTAGTCCATGTATCCTCTCCCGTAGATATGCGCCTGCCGCGTCTTGCGTGGAGTGGCCCGGCGGGTCGCTTTTTAGATTTCTTTTGCAGCGAAGGTGACTGCGTTTTTGAATATGGTCAACCCGTGAGGGGTCGAGTCGCAATCGGAGCGCGTCCAGCGTGGATTGTGGGTGGGGAATATGTTGCGCTCGGGGTGCGGCATGAGGCCGAATACGCGGCCGGTGGCGTTGCAGATGCCTGCGAGACCGTCTTCGGAGCCGTTGGGATTGATGGGGAATGGGCCGGGGTTGCCGTCTGCGTCGACATAGCGGAAAACGCCCTGATTGCCGGCGTTGAGTTTTTTGAGGGTGGCGGGTGAGTCGAAGACGATTTTGCCTTCGGCGTGGGCGATGGGGAGCGTGATGATTTCGGGCAGGCCTTTTGTGAAGACGCAGGGTGAGTTTTCGGTGAGTTTGACGTTGACCCAGCGGCATTCGTAGCGGCCGTTGTCATTGTCGAAAAGGGTGATGCGCTGGGGGGTGATGTCGGCATTGCCTGGTGCGGCGGCAAATCCGGGGAGCAGGCCGGTTTTGATGAGCACCTGAAAACCGTTGCAGATGCCGATGATGAGTTTGCCGGAAGCGACGAAGCTTTCGAGCTGCTCGGCGACTTTGTAGGTGAGTTCGTTGGCGAGGATGCGGCCCGCTGAGATGTCGTCGCCGTAGGAAAATCCGCCGGGGATGGCGAGGATGGAATAGGGGTCGAGTCTGATTTCACCGTTTGCTACGCGGTTTATGTGGACGAGTTCGGTTTCGGCGCCTGCGGTCTGGAATGCGTAGGCTGTTTCGTTTTCGCAGTTGGTGCCTGCCGCTCTCAGCACGATGACTTTTACGGTTTTCTTCATTGTGAAGTGATTCCCTGTTGTTATTCCGGCGGGGTATGGTGCCCCTGTCCGGATATTTTCGGATCAGAAAGCGAGTGGCGCTTTCCAGGCTGCT